>JAQBPL010000397.1 GCA_028287545.1 Vulcanimicrobiota bacterium
GCGTCGCGACTCCGGGTGAGGGGCGCGGCTCGGCGGGATCCTGTGAGTACAGCATCCCCAGGCGCAGCGCGCGGTACGCGCCGTACCACGTCGGATCGAAGAACGACCGTTGCGAGACGTAGCGGCGGCCGTCCGAGAGGCTCACGATCTCGCTTTGGTAGTCGTACGTTCTGTGACGCAACGTCCAACGATCCGACGTCGAGCCGGGCCGGATAACCAACCACACCTGACCGCTGATGGTCGTGAGGCCGACCTGTAACCCCTCGGCACTGCCTTCCATGCGGTACGTCACGTACGGCGGCTGCGGAACGTCGCTCATCGCCGCGATCGCTTGAACGTAGAACTCTCTTGCGGACGGCGCATCCGCGGCGGCAACGGAACGCGCGGAGCCTGAGAAGACGGCGACGCATGCCGCGAAGACTGCGATTGGCCGGCTTCTACAAGTATTGAGCATTAAGTCTCCGGAAGAAGCGGCATCGCATTTGCCGGTTCCATAGGCAACGCGATACCGCGTACGGCTCCCTTTCGGAGTCAGCAACCGAAAGAAAGCTATCTGTCGACAAGTTCGGATGCCCGCGTCACCCTTGAGGGGCCCTCGTGGTCAGCCTGAGCGTAGTCGAAGGCTGACGCCTCATCGCGGCGGCCGCGGTTCGGGGCGCTCGGCGCGGCACGAGGGTTGCTCGACAACGCAATGACAGGGTCGTCTCGCAGTGACGGCGCGTCGTCTCGCGACGTCGAAGCGGTTTAGCGCGTGCGCGTTGTGACCGACTTTGTGACCAGGTACTCGCGCAGCGCGTCCGGGCCGCCTTCGGAGCCGTAGCCGGACTCCTTGACGCCGCCGAACGGCAAGTCGGAGACCGAGACGCCGAAGTGGTTGATCCCGATCATCCCCGCTTCGACGCCTTGGGCAATGCGGTGCGCCTCGCCGACGTCGTCGGTGAACGCATAGGCCGCCAAGCCGTACGGCAAACGGTTTGCCTCCGCGATCGCGGCGTCGAGATCGCGCACGCGCGTGACCACGGCGACCGGCCCGAACGGTTCTTCGTTGAGGATCCGTGCGTCGCCGGGCACGTCGGTCAGAACGGTCGGGGCGTAGAAGAAGCCGGCGCCGTCGAGCACGCTGCCGCCGCTGAGCACACGCGCGCCGCCCGCTCGCGCGTCGTCGACGAGCGCGCCGATCGCCTCGCGCCGGCGTGCGTTGGCGAGCGCGGCCATCGTGGTCCCGTCGGTGAGCCCGTGGCCGACGATGATGCGCGCAGTTTCGCGCGCGAAGGCGTCCACGAACTCGTCCGCAACGTGTTCGTGCACGAGGAAGCGCGTTGGTGAGACGCAGACCTGTCCGGCGTTGCGGAACTTGAACGGCACCGAGAGCGCGACCGCGCTCGAGATGTCCGCCTTGTTGGTCACGATCACCGGTGCGTGGCCGCCGAGCTCGAGCGTCGCTTTCTTCACGCCGGCCGCGGCGAGGCGCGCGAGCTCTTTGCCCACCGGCGTCGAGCCGGTGAACGAGATCTTGCGAACGACCGGCGATGCGATCAGCGTTCGCGAAACCTGCGGCGGATCGCCGAAGACGATCGACGCGGCGTCTTGGGGAAGGCCGGCGTCACGCAACGCGGCGAGCAGCGCCAGCGCCGTTGCGGGCGTTTCCTCGGCCGGCTTGAGCACGATGCTGCAGCCGGCGCCGAGGGCGCCGGCGAGCTTGCGGGCCGGTGTAAGCGCTGGGAAGTTCCACGGCGTGAACGCCGCGACCACGCCGACCGGCTCGCGCAGCACCATCTGATTGATCGAGGGGTCGCGCGCGGGGACGACCGTGCCGTACGCACGGCGCGCTTCCTCGCCGCCCCACTCGATGATGTCGGCGGCAGCGAGCACTTCCAGCCGCGCTTCGCCGAGCGCCTTGCCTTCTTCGAGCGTCAGGATGCGCGCGATCGAGTCGACGCGCTCGCGCAGCAGCGCCGCGGCGCCGCGCAGGACGCGCGCGCGGTCGTACGCCGAGACGGCGCGCCACTGCGCGAAGCCGCGTTCGGC
Source organism: Vulcanimicrobiota bacterium (assembly GCA_028287545.1). The sequence goes on from JAQBPL010000397.1 coordinate 2,029, forward strand.
GACCTCCAGCACCTCGCGCAGATCGTCGTCGGTCGCGAGCGGAAGGCGCCCGATCTCGATGCCGGCGGACGGATCGAGGACCGCGATGGTTTCGCGCGCCTGCGGACCCATCGTGCGCCCGCCGATCGCGAGGTAGAGGTCGGCGTACGGGATCGCGATCGCGGGCGTCATGCGCGCCCCGCGTTCGCGGCGAGGAGACGCGCGAGTTGCTCCGGCTGCTCGAGGGAGAGCATGTGGTGTCCCTCGGCAATGACGTCGAACGTCGCGTCGGGAAGAGCGTCCGCGATTCCGCGCATCATTTCGGCGGTCGCCGACGTGTCGTGCGCGCCGGCGACGACGGTCGCGGGGACCCGGATCGTGCCAAGCAGGTCGTGCACGTCGAGCCCGGCGAGCGCGCGCCACGCGCCGGCCCAATTCTCGACCCGATTGGCGTTGAGCCGCTCGCGAACCCAGCGCACGGCCGCACCGTTCTCCTCGAGCTCCGCCGGTGAGAACCAGCGCGTCAACGTCTCGCCGATCTGTGCGCCGATCCCGACGGTTTCGGCGACGCGCGCACGATCGAGGAAGATCTCCGGCCGCGCGCGCGAGAACGTCGCGACGAGGCCGAGCGACGCGACCCGCTCGGGGTGACGGAGCGCGACGTGCTCCGCGACAGCACCGCCGTACGACAGCCCTACGACGTCCGCGCGCGGCAGGCCGAGCGTGTCGAGCAGGTCGCGCACGTCGTCCGCGTGGCGGTCGAGCGTGGTGGGCGGCGTCGTCGCGGCGACGCCGTGCCCGCGCAGGTCGCATGCGACGGCGCGCGTTCCGGGCGGCAATGCGAGCATCGCCTCGCGCCACATCCGCCACGAAAGTCCGACCGCGTGGAGCAGCATCAGCGTGCGATCGCCCCGACCCGCGATCGCGATCTCGGTCTCGTGATCGCTCAGCGCGACCCGGCGGATCTCGAGTGCCTCATCGGCACTCATCGCGCGGTCCCTCGCTTGGCATCTTTGGCCGGGAGCGACGCGGGTGCGACATAGCCGAGCGCTGCGGACATTTCCGATGCTCCTTTGACGACGGAGTCGATGAGGCGTGCGCGCTGGCGCGCATCGTAGCGAAATTCCGGGATCGTGAGGGCGATGTCGCCGGCGACGAAACCGTCAGCGAGAAAGAACGGCGCCGCGATTCCGATGGAGCTCGCGATCCGCTGACCCTCCGAGATCGCGTACCCGTTGCGGCGAATGGACGTGACGTCGTCGCGCAGCGCGCGGCGATCGACCCGCATCGAGCCGCTCGCGCTGGGTTCACGATTCGACGCGACCGCGCGGTCGATGTCGTCGTCCTCGAGGAACGCCAAGATCGCGCGTCCCGTCGCGCCCCACACGAGCGACCGCGCGACGTTGAGGTCGATCGCGTAACGGATCGGCTTCGTCGAGTCGACCTTCGCGACGAAGGTCATCGAGAGGCGGTCGCGGTCGAAGGCGCCGAGCAGGCACGTCTCATCGCACGCGTCGACGATCGCGCGCAGGATCGGCGTGCCGATCTGCACGATCGGCATGCGTGCCGAAAGGAGCGCGGCGATGCGGAACAGTTCTCGTCCAGCGCGGTAGCCCTCATACGGCCCGTCGGTCTCGACCAGCCGCTCCGTTTTGAGGAGCTGCAGCAGACGGTGCGTCGTGCTGCGCGGCAGCGCGATCTGCGCGGAGATCTTCGAGAGCGGCAGTTCGCCGCCGTGCTCGGCGAAACAGCGCAGGATCTCGACGACCCGCGCGATCGTCCCCTTCGAGTCGCTTGCTGCCGCCGGCGCCGGCGGCTCAGGCGCGCGACGCGTCGATCTCGGCAAGAACGCGGTCCGCGATGCGGAACGCCTCGGCGGCGATCGGAACGCCGGCGTATACGCCGGCTTGGAGAATGATCTCGACCATCTCGTCCTCGTTGACGCCGTTGTTCACGGCGCCGCGCACGTGCACTTCGAACTCGTGCCAGCGCCCCATCGCGGAGAGCATCGCCAAGTTGAGCATGCTGCGCGTCTTGTGGTCGATGCCCTCGCGCACCCACACGCTGCCCCAGCAGTTCTCGAGCGTGAAGCGTTGGAACTCGCGCTGCATCCGAGTCGGCTCCGGACCGGGACGGTCCACGTATGCCGCACCTAGGACTTCGCGTCGAATCGCGCGTCCCGCATCGACGCGCTGCTGATCGTTCATATTGCCTCTCGTTCCGATCACCGGAACGTAATTCCGGCGTGATCGAAGCGTACCGGGCCGTCCGCACCCTGTCAAGCAGAACGGTTTCGTCGCCGCAGCCGTTCTTGACAGATTCTCTGCAGCGCGCCTATGATTGCCGCCGAGGGTTGTGGATTCGAGTTCCGCTCAGTGGAATTCTCCTCTTTTTGAGAACAGGCGAGGTGGGCATGGCGCTGCACGAACCGGTCGAACTCGCGGATGCTGCGGCGGCTGCCGCGCGTGCCCCCGGCCTCCGCGACGTTACGCGTTTTCGGGACGTGTCGCCGTATCTGTGGCTGCTGCTGGCCTCCGCGTTCCTGGGCTGGATGTTCGACGCGATGGACCTCAACATCACCTCGAACATACTCACGCCGACCATCGCGAATTTGCTGCACACCGCCGACCCGCGCGTGATCCTGCGTTACGGCGGCCTTGTCGTCGCGATCAAGCTCTTCGCGTGGGGCATCGGCGGCGTCGTCTTCGGCGTCATCACCGACCGGATCGGGCGGGCGCGCACGATGGCCTACACCATCGCGATTTACAGCGTGTTCACCGCGCTGAGCGCGTTCTCGCCGAACCTGGTCGTCTTCGCGCTGTGCCAAGCCCTCGCCGGAATCGGGATCGGAGGCGAGTGGTCCGCGGGCGCGGCGTTGATCGCGGAGACGTGGCCGGAGCGCCTGCGCCCGCGCGTCATGCAATTCATGCAGATGGCGTTCGCGTTCGGCCTGATCCTCGCGGGCTGGATCACCGGCGTGTTCGGTGCTTTCGGCTGGCGCTGGGTGCTGATCGCCGGCGGCGCGCCGGTCCTCATCACGATCCTCGTGCGCGTGTATGTCAAAGAGCCGGAACGCTGGGTCGCCGTGCACGCCGCCGTCGAGAAGACCGGCAACAATCTCGGCAAGAACCCGTTCGCGCGCATCTTCGCGCCCGATCTGCGGCGCTCGACGATCGTCGGAACGCTGGCCGGGATCGCGATGATGGTCGGTTCGTGGGGCGGCCTGACCTGGATTCCGAGCTGGGTGCACCAACTGCTGCCGGCGGAGCTCGCGCCGCGCACGTCCTCGTACGTCAGCACGGCGATGATGCTCGTCGGCGTCGGTTCGATCCTCGGTTACGTGACGCTGATGTGGCTCACCAGCGCGATCGGCCGGCGGTGGTCGTACTTCGTGTTCTGTGCCGGCTCGCTGGTTTCGTCGCTGTACTTGTTCTCGTCGCTGCATACGCTCGATGCCGTGATCGCGTTCATGCCGGTGTGGGGTTACTTCAACATCGGCGCGTTCGGGACGTTCGCCGCGTATCTGCCCGAATTGTTTCCGACCTCGGCACGAGCGACCGGACAAGGTTTTGCCTGGAACGTCGCGCGTTTCTTCACCGGCTTCGGCCCGATCGTCGGCGGCGCGCTGATTGCCGGCTCAGGCGGATCCTTTCCGGCCGCGGCGCGGCTCGTCTCGTACATCTTCGTGCTCGGCCTGATCGTCATCTGGTTCGGTCCGGAGACCAAGGGCAAGGCGCTCACCGATTTCTAGTCACCATCCATCAACCGAGGTAGCCCTTCTCATGGACGACGTCTCCACCGCACGGGTTCGCAGCGTTCACGCCTCCGGCGTCACGTTCGTCGAGCTCGCCGATCCCGAGCGCAAGAACGTGCTCGACGATTCCGCGATCGCCGACCTGCACGCCGCGCTCGATGCGGCGAACCCTCGTGAGGTCCTCGTGCTGCGCGGTGCCGGTGACGGCTTTTCGGTCGGCCGCCCGCACGCGCCGGGGGGACATCCAAAGGGTCCCGAAGCCGCACGGCGAGCGCTCGAAGAAGTCGTGCGCCTCAACCTGCGCGTGCTGCGCTGGGAAGCGCCGACGCTCGCGGTCGTGCAGGGCTTCGCGCACGGCGCGGCGCTCGGCCTCGTACAGCAGTGCGACGTAGCGGTCGCGTCGAGCGACGCGCGGTTCAGCTTCCCGGAGGCGACGTACAACTTGCCGCCGGGACTCGTAGCCAGTTATCTGCGCCGCTTCGTCAATGAAAAATCGGCGCGCTTTCTCGTCATGACCGGCGAGGAAGTCGACGCCGAGCGCGCGCGTGAAATGGGGCTGATCAGCCAGGTGGTCGAGCGCGGCGCGCTCGACGATACCGCGACGCGCATCACCGATGCGTTCGTCGCGCGCCTCGAGGCCGAGATCGCGCTGAAGGCATCGCTCGCAGCGCTCACGCCGTGGTTCGGCGATATCGAGGACGCGATGCACCAGGGCCTGCAAGCCGTGGTCCGTTGGGCATCGCGCCCGAAGTGAGCGTGCGTTGAAACCCGCCCCATTCGTCTACCATCGTCCGTCGTCGCTCGGCGAGGCGATCGCGCTGCTCGAGCGCTACGACGGCGAAGCGAAAGTTCTCGCCGGCGGCCAGAGCCTGATGCCGGTCGTCAACATGCGGCTCGCCCGCCCGGCGGCGCTGATCGATCTCGAGGGCGTTCCCGATCTCGCGGGCATTCGCGTTGACGGAGATCGCGTCGTGTTCGGTGCGATGACCCGGCACGCGCGCGTCGAGCGCGCGCCGGAAGTGCGTGCGCACCTGCCGATCCTCGCGCACGCGATGAGCTACGTCGGCCACCTCGCGATTCGCTCGCGCGGGACGATCGGCGGAAGCCTCGCGCACGCCGATCCCGCCGCGGAGCTGCCGGCGCTGGCGGCACTGCTCGACGGCCGGTTCACGCTGCGCGGGGTGAACGGTGAACGGACGCTCGGCTGGAGCGACTTTTTCCTTTCCTACCTCACCACCGCGCTCGAACCGGCGGAGATCCTCACCAGCATCTCCTTCGCGATCCCGCCGCCGCGGACGCGCTGGAGCTTTCGCGAGATCGCGCGGCGACACGGGGACTACGCGCTGGTCGGCATCGGTGCTCTGATGCGTTTCGCGTCCAGCGGCGCGCTCGAAGACGCGCGCATCGCGCTGTTCGGCGTCGGTCCGACGCCGGTCCGTCTGCACGAAGCGGAGCGCGCGCTGCGCGGGCAGCGTCCCGACGGCGCGGCGTTCGCAAGCATTGCGGCGGAAGCGGTCCGTTTGCTCGAGCCGGACAGCGACGTCCACGCGAGTGCGGCATACCGGCGCGACGTCGCGCGCACCCTGATCGCGCGCGTGCTCGCCGAGACGACGGCGCACGCCGCATGACCGACCCAGGAGTATCCATGGAGACCACCGAGCATCGCATCCGCATCGTCGTGAACGGCGACGCCTACGAGCGCACCGTCCCCGGGCGGCTGCTGCTCAGCGACTTCCTGCGTCACGAGCTGCGCTTGACCGGAACGCACGTCGGCTGCGAGCACGGCGTCTGCGGCGCGTGCACGATTCTGGTCGACGGCGCGCCGGCGCGGTCGTGTCTGATGCTCGCCGTGCAGGCCGACGGCCGCGCGGTGACGACCGTTGAATCGCTCGCACCCTCGGAGACGGAGCTCTCGCCGCTGCAGGCGGCGTTCCGCAAGCATCACGGCTTGCAGTGCGGTTTCTGTACGCCCGGCTTCCTGGTCACCGCGACCGCCTATCTGCGCGACGTCGAGGAGGTGCCGAGCCGGCGCGAGATCGCCGAGGCGCTCTCGGGAAACATCTGCCGCTGCACCGGCTACACCGGAATCGTCGATGCCGTCGAAGAGATCGCGGCGACCGCGCGCGAATCCGTCGCCGCGCAGGGAGAGACGCATGCCGTCTAGTTGGGTCGGCGCGCCGGTCCTGCGACGCGAGGACGACCGGCTCGTGCGCGGCCGCGGACGGTTCGTCGACGACGTGCACGTCGCGGAGATGCTGCACGGTGCCGTGCTGCGCAGCGCCGTCGCACACGCGCGCATCGTCTCGATCGACGTGACCGCCGCTCGCGCGCTCCCCGGAGTTCACGCCGTTTACACTGCCGCCGACCTCGGGCCGGTGAACCGGCCGTTTCCGCTGCCGGTGCCGCATCCGAAGCTGCGGCCGCGCACGCCGCAGCCGCTCGCGACCGACAAGGTGCGCTACGTCGGCGAACCGATCGCGTTCGTCGTCGCCGACGATCGCTACATTGCGGAGGACGCGCTCGACCTGATCGAGCTCGAGCTCGAAGAGCTGCCGCCGACCCCGACGCTGGAGGGCGCCCTTACCGGTACCGACTGCATCCTGCACGAGGAGCTCGGGGACAACGTCGCGGCGCGCTTCGGGCAGAGCTACGGCGACGTCGACGAAGCGTTCGCGCGCGCCGACGTCGTCGTCCGCGAACGGCTCGTCAGCGACCGCAGTGCCGGTCAACCGATGGAGACGCGCTCGCTGCTGGCGGTGCCGGATGATGCAACCGGTAAGCTCACGCTGTGGGACACCACGCAGGCGCCGCACGTCGCGCGCCGGCTGCTCGCGACGATCCTGGAGATATCCGAGGACCAAGTGCACGTGATCGCGCCCGACGTCGGCGGCGGTTTCGGTCCGAAGGTGATCTTCTATCCTGAGGAAGTGCTGGTGCCGTTCGCGGCCCGAGCGCTGCGCCGCCCCGTGAAGTGGGTCGAGGATCGGCTCGAGCATTTCCGCGCGACGGTTCAGGAACGCACGCAGATCCACGAGTTCGAGTTAGCGGCAACGAAAGAAGGCATGCTCCTCGGAATGCGGGTGAAGATCGTTCACGACACCGGCGCGTACGTGCCGTGGGGCGTGATCGTACCGTTCATCACGCTGACGACGGTTCCGGGGCCGTACCGGCTGCCGGCATACGAAGCCGAAGCGACCGTCGTCTACACCAACCGCGTCCCCGTCACGCCGCACCGCGGTGCGGGACGTCCGCAAGCGGTGTTCACGATGGAGCGCGCGATGGACCGCCTCGCACAGGAGGTCGGCCTCGACCGTGCGGAGGTGCGGGCGCGCAACTACATCCCCGCCGATGCGTTTCCGTACGACGTCGGCTTGATCTATCGCGACGGCTCGCCGCTGCGCTACGACAGCGGGGACTATCCGGAGGCCCAGCGCGTCGCGCTCGACGCGATCGGCTATGCGCGCTTCGGCGCGGAACAAGCGTCGTTGCGCGCACAGGGACGGTACGTCGGGATCGGGTTCGCCGGCTACGTCGAAGGGACGGGGCTCGGTCCGCACGAGAGCGCGCGCCTGCGCGTCGACACGACCGGCAAGGTGCGCATCTCCAGCGGCGCCGCATCGCAAGGACAGGGGCACCAGACGACGCTCGCCCAAGTCGCCGCCGACGCGCTCGGGATGGACATGGACGACATCGTCGTCACCACCGGCGACACCGACGGCGTGCCGTACGGGATCGGCGCGTTCGCGAGCCGGCTCGGCGCGCTCGCCAGCAGTGCGGTGAAGATCGGTGCGGCCGAGCTGCGCGAGAAGATCTTCCGGGCGGCGGGTGCGCTGTTCGAGGTCGCGATCGAGGATCTTGAACTGGCCGACGGAACCGTTCGCGTGAAAGGGTCGCCGTCGCAGGCGATTCGGCTCGGTGATCTCGCGGTGCAGACCTCGGGCGCCTTCCCGGGTTCGACGCTGCCGAAGGATCTGCAGGAGATCGGGCTCGAGACGACCGCCTATTTTCGTCCGGCGCAGTCGACGTACGCGAGCGGCTTTCACGCGGTGAAGGTCGAGGTCGATCCGCAGACCGGTTTGGTGCAGATTCTGCGCTACGTCGTCTCGCACGATTGCGGCAATGCGATCAACCCGATGATCGTCGAGGGACAGGTGCAGGGCGGCGTCGCCGCCGGCGTCGGTGGTGCGCTGTACGAGCAGATCGTCTACGACGAGGGCGGACAGATCGTGACCGGTTCGTTCGTCGACTTCCTGCTCCCGACGGCAGCCGAAGTGCCCGACGCGGAGATCCATCACATCCACGCGCCGACGCCGCTCAACCCGCTCGGCGCGAAGGGTGCCGGCGAAGGCGGGACGATCCCCGCTCCGGCCGCGATCGTCTCCGCCGTGGAGAACGCACTGTGGCCGCACGGCGACTTCCACCTGCGCAGCTTCCCGCTCGGGCCCCAGGACGTGCGGCGCGCCGCGTTCGACGGGGGCGCGATCGCCGAGTGAACGGCGTTCCGGCCGAGGTCCGTGCTCTCGCCGAGCGGCTGCTGGCCGAGGGCTACGTCGCCGATCCGCCGCTGGCGGCCGCGATGCACCTGGCGCGCACGATCGGACGCGCGCTGCTGCTCGAAGGCGAACCCGGCGTCGGGAAGAGCGAGGCTGCGCGCGCGTACGCGCACGTCACCGGCGCACGCTTCGTGCGCCTGCAATGCTACGAAGGGATCGACGCCGCGCAGGCGCTGTACGACTGGGACTACGGCAAGCAGCTTCTCGCGATCCGCCGCGCGGAAGCGGCCGGAACGCCGCCGCCGTCGCTCTATGCGGACGAGTACTTGCTGCGCCGCCCGCTGCTGGAGGCGCTCGAAGGAACGCGTGACGAGCCGGTCGTGCTCCTGGTCGACGAGATCGATCGCGCCGACGACGAGTTCGAGGCGTTCTTGCTCGAGTTGCTGCAAGACTTCGCGGTGACGATCCCGGAGCTCGGCACCGTGCGCGCCCAGCGTCGCCCGGTCGTGTTCCTCACGTCGAATCGCACCCGCGAGCTGCACGACGCGCTGAAGCGGCGCTGTCTCTACCACTGGGTTGCGGCGCCGACGATCGAGCAGGAGCGCACGATCCTGGGGCTGCGTGCCCCCGAGGTCGACGAGAACGTGCGCGACGCCGTCGCAGGCGCGGTGGCGCGGCTGCGGGCCCTGGAACTGCGCAAGCGCCCCGGCACCGCCGAGGGAATCGACTGGGCCCGCAGCCTCGCGGCACTCGGCGCGACATCGCTCGACGCAGCCGCGTTCGACCTCACCATCGGCAGCGTCGTCAAGCACGCCGACGATCTCGAAACGGTGCGCGCGCGGCGCGCCGAACTCATCGCGTGACCGCGACGGTCGAAGATCGCGTCGCGTCGTTCGGCGCCGCGCTGCGCGGCGTGGGGATCGCGGTTGACACCGCGCGCCTGGCCGCGTTCGTCGACGCGCTGCGCGCAGCGTCCGATCTCTCGCCGTTCGCGCTCTACTGGTACGCGCGCATCACGCTGCTCTCGTCGGTCGATCAGCTCGACGCCTTCGACGGTGCCTTCGCCCGCGTATGGTACGAACCGGCGTCCTCAGAGCACGAAGCGCCGACTCCCATTCAGCGTGAGATCGCGGTCGACGACGGCGCCGGCGAGGCGTCTTCCGCGCGCGAGCGCCGCGCCGATCGGGTCGTCACCGCGGTGGAAGCCGAGCGTCTGCGCACGACCGATTTCGCGGCGTTCACGCAGGACGAGTGGCGTCTCGCTCGGCGGCTGATGGAAGATCTGCCGGTTGCGGCGGAACGCCGGCGTTCGCGGCGCACCGCGCTGCGGCCGCGCGGGAACCGGCTCGATCTGGGCGCCACCGTGCGGCGCGATCTGGCCACCTTCGGCTTGCGCGCCCAGCGCCGCTATCGGACGCGCCGCACGGCGCTGCGCCCGGTGGTCTTCCTGTGCGACGTCTCGGGCTCGATGGCGCCGTACGGGCGCGCCCTCCTACAGTACGGCTACGTGCTTGAGCGGGCGAGGCCGAAGGTCGCCGTGTTCGCGTTCGCGACGCGCTTGACGGAGCTCACCCGGGCCTTCGCCCGCGCGTGCACGCAGCCGCGCTTCGAAGCGGTGCTCCGCGGCCTGCGGGATTGGTCCGGCGGAACGTCGCTCGGCGGCTCGTTGCGCGCGTACAACCGCGAGCACGCCGCGCGCGGCGAGGCGCGCGGCGCGACGCTCGTGATCGTCTCCGACGGTTGCGAACGCGACGATCCGGCCGTCCTGGCCAGCGAGATCGCGACGCTCGCTCGGCTCGCGCGACGCGTCGTGTGGGTCAATCCGCTCAAGCGCGATCCGGCCTACGAGCCGCTCACCCGCGGGATGCGCGCGGCGCTGCCGTACGTCGACGTCTTTCTCGACGGGCACGACCTGCGCTCTCTCGCCGCCGTTGCCCGAGCGATCGGCGGCGCGACGACATCCCGGCCAACAGTAAGGAGAAGAACCCACCTTGGTCATTCGTGACAGCTTCGACGTCGACGCGCCGCTCGAGACCGTCTGGTCGTTGCTCAAAGACGTCCCGCGCGTCGCGACGTGCATTCCCAATGCGCGCGTCACCGACGTCGTCGACGATCGCACGTACAAGGCCGAGGTCGGCGTGAAGGTCGGCCCGGTCGCGGTCAGCTACAAGGCGACCATCGTGATCGACGAACTCGACGACGTCGAGCACCGCGCGACGCTGAGCGTGAAGGGTGCCGAGGCGAAGGGCCGCGGCGGCGTGACGGCTCGCGTCACCTCGCAGGCCTCGGAACGCGACGGCAAGACGCACGTGACGCTCGAGACGGACGCCGCGATCACCGGCGTGATCGCGACGGTCGGCGGGCGGCTCATCGAGGGCGTGGCGAAGGCGACGACCGCGAAGTTCGCGCAGAATTTGGCGGCGATGACGATGTAGCGGGCGCGCGGTAGCCGAGCGCTTCGGAGATCCGTCCCGAGGCGTCGCGGACGAGCCCGACGACGCCGCCGCGCTTGCGAGCGTCGAAGCGGAACTCCGGGATCGTCACCGCGACGTCGCCGGCCACCGTGCCGTCGGCGAAGAAGAAGGGCGCCGCGATCCCGACCGCGGTCGGGATGCGCTGTCCGCTCGAGAACGCAAACCCGTCGCGCCGGATCGCCTCGAGTTCGGCGCGGAGCGCGCGCCGGTCGAGGCGCTGTGGGCGTCCGTCGGGTGCCAGCGGATTCGCAGCGATCGCCCGTTCCAGCTCCGCTTCATCGAGATGCGCGGCGATCGCGCGTCCCGTCGCTCCCCAGAGCGGCGTTTGCGGGACGTTGAGGTCGATCACGTAGCGCACGGGTTTGGTCGACTCGACCTTGGCAGCGAAGATCATCATGTGCCGGTCACGCTGGTAAAGGCCCAGCAGCGCGGTCTCGTCGCAGGCGTCGACGATCTCGCGCAGGATCGGCGTGGCGAGCTGCACCAGCGGCATGCGCGCCGCGAGCAGCGCGGCGACGCGGTAGAGCTCGGCACCGGGAGCGTAGCGCCCGTCGCCGTCGTCGGCTTCGACGAAACCCTGCGAACGCAGCAGCTGCAAGAGGCGATGGGTCGTGCTGCGCGGCAGCGCGACGCGCTCGGCGATTTCGCTCAAGCTCCATTGCGTCGGCCCTTCGGCGAAGCTGCGGAGGAGGTCGACGACGCGGACGACCGTGCCTTTCGTGTCGGCCGGCCCTGCGGCCGCTTTTGTTGACGCCATGCGCGTACGATTCGGCGCCGGGCAAGAAACTCGTTTCGCGTTACGCGCCGTTCGCGCGCAAACGACTTGACGCATCGACGGCAGCGGCGGTAAAATCGATTCGTTCAATAATGAGACAACAATTCCGCTCAGCGGAATGGTGAGGAGAACGCCTCCATGAGTGAGGGGTCGCGCGGGCGAATGCCCGCGACCGCATTCGATGTCGGGATCGACGAACGCATCGGCGTGCTCGAGACGCTCGCGCTCGGTTTCCAGAACATCTTCGGGATGACGGGGATGTTCGTGTTCCCGGCGATCATCGGGCTCGCGTACCATCTGCCGGCGGCGCAGATCGGCTATCTCTACGGCGCGACCTTCGTGGCTTCGGGGCTCGTGACGGTGCTGCAGTCGGTGCTCGGATTGCGCCTGCCGATCGTGCAGGGCCCGTACGCCGGGACGTTCGCGATGATCGTCGTCGCGGGGAAACTGGGGATTCCGCTCGGGACGACGTTCGGTTCGCTCGCGCTGGCCGGCGTCGTGTGGGCAGCGCTCGCCTTTCCGATCCGCGGGTTCAGCCTGATCGGCATCGTCGCGCGCTACGCGAAGTCGCCGCTCATCTACGGAACCTTGCTGATCGTCATCATGACGCAGCTCGCGGGCGTGACGCTGCCGAACTGGATCGGCACGCCCGAGCGGCCGGGCTTCGGCGCGGTGAACCTCGCATCGGGCGCGCTCGCCGTCGTCGTGTTCGTCGCGTGCACCGTGTGGGGCCCACGCCTGATGCGCCGCGGCGCGACGCTGCTCGCGGTGCTGGCCGGTACGCTGCTCTTCGGCGCCTTCGTGCCGATCGACCTGAGCCACGTCGCGCACGCGCCGCTCATCGAAGCGCCGCGCATCTTCCCGTTCGGGGTGGGACTCAACGCCGAGCTCTTCCTGATCTTCTTCGTGACCTTCGTGCCGGCGATCGCCGAGTCGATCGCGATGTACGAGATCGTCGCCGAGTGGGGCGAAGTCCGGCTTTCTCCGGCGCGCGTGTCGTTCGGCGTCTTCGGCGAGGTACTCGGCAGCGCGATCGGTGCGACGCTGGGCGCCGTCTCGACGCTGGCCTATCCCGACAACGTCGGCCTGCTGCGCGCCACGCGCGTCGGTTCCCGCTACGTGACGCTGGCGACCGGCGCGATCCTGATGCTCCTCGGAAGCATCGTCAAGTTCGACCTGCTGCTCGTCGCGGTGCCGCTGCCGATCATCGCTGCCGTCGGCGCGGTGCTGTTCGGAATGATCCTCATGAGCGGGATCCAGATGCTCGGCCGGGTCGACTGGGACGACCGTAACCTGATCGTCGCGGGATTTCCGTTCATGGTTGCGATCGGCGGCCTCTTCGTTCCGGAGACGACGCTGCACGAGCTCCCGCTGTTCGCGCGCGTGATCGTGCAGCAGCCATTGATCAGCGCCGTCGTGCTGCTCGGCGTGCTCGACGCCGTGCTCAACCGCGGCCGCCGCGCCGCCGCCACCCTACCGCTCGCCGCTCGCACGCCGCTCGGCGCCGAGTCGGCGGTCTGACCGAAAGAAGACCTGACAGCTGATGCACCATCGTCTCGCGGCACTCGTCGCCGCGCTCACCGTCCTCGCGTGCGCCGAGGCGGCGAGCGCGCAAACCGCGCCGCCATCGCCCTCCGCCGTTTCGCAGGCAGCCCCGCTCGTCTCCCCGCCGCCGCGCCCGCGCGCCGCAGCCGCCACGCATAAAACCGTGATCGACCTGATCCCGACGCTCTCGTCGTCGATCGGCGGCGATGAGTTCTCGCCCGTACAACCGGCGTCGAACCCCTTCGTGCGTTCCGACGTGCGCTTGAGCTATCGGCTGACGCAGGATCTGGCGCCGCATCTCAGCTTCAGCTACTTTCACAACGCGGCGATCGCCGACAACACGCTCGGCCGCGTGGTGTCCCGCGCCGGGACGTTCCTCTACCCGCAGAGCGCGCGCGACGCGCTCGACGATTTCGGCTTCTCGTACGCGTTGAAGCGCGGCTACGCGCGGCTCGGCTACAATTACGAGCATCGCGTGTGCTGCCCCGCAGCGAACGATCCGACGAACCTCGCGCCGGCGGCATGGCACGCGGTGTACGCCGAAGGGCAGATCCGCACCGCACCGATCGGGCGCCAGCAGCTGACGTTCAGCTTCACCGAGCGCGCCTCGCGCGCCGACCACCATGTCACCGAGGCGTATCTGCTCGCCCTGCCGCCGGGGTTCACCGACAGCAACCGCGCCGAATACGGACTGACGCAAACGCTCGGCGCGACCGCGAACGTGCTGCCGCGCACGCAGGCGTTCGCCACGTTCACCTGGGGCGCGACGTATTTCTTCGACAACGCGCCGTTCCCGTATCTCGCCGACACGTTCGACTACGGTCTGCAGCGCCCCATCTCGCGCGACGTGACGCTGCGCGCGGAGATCAATCAGCAGACCGCACGTGAGATGGGCTACCCGTTCCCCGCCCCGAACGCGCTGCATCGCACGAAGTTCGTGCTTTCGGCGGACATTCGGATCGCGCCGTGAGCACGCTGGAACGTGCCGTCGCCGCGCCGGTCGGCTATCACGATCTGCGCGCGCACATCGACGCACTCGAGCGCGAAGGCCTGATCCGCCGCATCGACCGCGCGGTCAACAAGGACACGGAGATCCATCCGCTCGTCCGCTGGCAGTACCGCGGCGGCCTGCCGGAGAGCGAACGCAGCGCGTTCCTCTTCACCAACGTCGTCGACTCGAAGGGGCGGCGCTACGACCATCCGGTGCTCGTCGGAGGGCTCGCCGCGACGCGGCGCATCTACGCGATCGGGATGGGCTGTGCGCTCGACGAGGTCGGTGCGCGGTGGGAACAGGCACTGCGCGCGCCGATCGCGCCGGTGCTGGTCGAGGACGCGCCGGTCCACGAGGTCGTCCTCACCGGCGACGCGCTCGCGGCGTCGGGCGGTCTGCTCGACATTCCGGTGCCGATCTCGACGCCGGGGTATGACAACGCGCCGTATCTCTCGAGCGCCAGTTTCGTGACGAAAGACCCCGAAACCGGCGTGCGCAACGTCGGCACCTATCGTGCCCAGATCAAAGGCGCGCTCCGCTGCGGCGTCTACTACGTCCCGCATGCCAACGACGCAGCCGTCCATTGGGGCAAGGCGCAGGCGCGCGGCGAGCATTTGCCCTGTGCGATCGTACTCGGGGCGCCGCCGGTGGTCTCGTACGCATCGGTGCAGCGCATGCCGATCGAGCTCGACGAGATTGGCGTCGCGGGCGCGCTCGCGGGCGCGCCGATCCGCATGGTGCGCTGCAAGACCGTCGACCTCGAGGTACCGGCCGACGCGGAGCTGGTGATCGAGGGCTTCATCCGCACCGACGTGCTCGAACCCGAAGGGCCGTTCGGCGAGTCGCACGGCTTCGTTCACCCGCGCTCCGAGAGCCCGATCGTCGAGGTCACCGCGATCACGCATCGTCGCGACTACATCATGACCTCGTTCATCAGCCAGGTGACGCCGAGCGAGTCGAGCACGATCAAGCTGGTATCGTTCGAGCCGATGTTCCTGGACTTCTTGCGCAACACGGGCGGCGTGAAGTCGCTCAAGCGGGTCGTGATGCACGAAGCGCTCACCAACATCCGCCCCGTGATCTTCCTGCAATTCGGGAAGACGTCGGAGAGCGAGGTATGGCGCGCGCTCAAGCTGGTCTCCGGATTCAAGAACGGGGTCGGCAAGCTGGTGATCGCGGTCGACAGCGACATCGATCCCGACAATCTCGACGCGATCTTCTGGGCGTTGGCGTACCGCATGACGCCGCACGTCGACGTGCAGATCGTGCGCGGCTACGACAAGGGGCACGCGCCGCCGTTCCGCGAGGTGCCGGCGATGGACAACTCCGTGATGCTGATCAACGCGACGCTGCGCGAGAAGCTGCCTCCGATCTCCCTTCCGAAGCGCGAATTCATGGAGCGCAGCCTCGAGCTCTGGCGCGAGCTCGGCTTGCCGACCGTCACGCCGCAGGCGCCGTGGCACGGCTATTCGTTGGGCGAGTGGTGGGACGAACTCGACGACGAGGCCGACCTCGCGGCGCAGAGCCGCTACACCGAAACCGGCGACAAACTCGCCGGCCGCCGCATCTCTACCGGAAAAGGACCCGCTGCGTGAGCCTCTCTTCCCAAATCGTCGTCGCGGAGCCGTCGACCGTCGTTGCGACGGGAACCGGGACCCAGATCGCGCGGCGCGGCGTCTCGTTCGAGGGGGGCGAGGTCGTCCTCGTCGCCAGCGCGTGCACGGCGTGCGACGCGGTCGCATGGCCGCCGGCCGCGCGTTGTCACGCATGCTGGGGCGCCGTGACCCCGCGCCGGCTCGCGACGAGCGGAGCGCTCTACGCGTTTACCACCGTCCACACGGCGGCGCCGGGTACCGAGGTGCCGTACGTCATCGGCTACGTCGACCTGCCCGAGGGCGTGCGCGTCTTCACGCCGCTGCGCGGGGACACGTCGCGTCTGCGCATCGACGGGCCGGTGACCCTGCACGGCGCCGCCGATGCGTTGGGCGCCGGCTTCTGGTTCGAGGCCGCGCGATGAACGGTCGTGAGGTCGCCGTCGTAGGCGCGGGGATGATCCGTTTCGGCAAGTATCCCGATGCCAGCTATCCCGATCTCGCGCAGCCGGCCGTCGTCGACGCGATCCGCTCGGCCGCAATCGATCCGCACGAGATCGACGCCGCGTTCTGCGGCCACTCCTTCGGCGGAATGCTGACCGGCCAGCGTATCCTCAAAGGGTTGGGGATGACCGGCGAGGCGATCGTCAACGTCGAGAACGCATGTTCCAGCGGCGCGGGTGCGTTCCACCAGGCGCACGCGGCGATCGCGAGCGGCGCGATCGACACGGCACTGGTGATCGGCGTCGACAAGCTGACGCAGTTCGCCGGCGGGACGCTCCCGCTCAACGTCGAGGATCACGAAGTCGCGAGCGGCATGGTGATGCCCGCGCTCTACGCGATGCGCGCGCAGCGGTATCTGCACGACTACGGCTACGGCGCGGACGACCTCGCCCGCGTCAGCGTCAAGGCGCGCGCGAACGGCGCGCTCAACCCGTTCGCGCAGTTTCGCAAGCCGGTGACGCTTGAAGAGGTGCGCGCGTCGCGGCCGATCGCCGAGCCGCTCAACCTGTTCCAGTGCTGCCCGACGGGCGACGGCGGCGCAGCGGTGGTGTTGATGTCGGCCGAGCGCGCGCGGCGCAGCGGTGCGACGCCGGTTTGGGTGCGCGCGTCGGTCTTGCACAGCGGCCGCTACATGACGGGCTTTCGTGATTTTACGCTGCCCGAGATCACCGTGCGCTCCGCGACGGACGCCTACGAACAAGCCGGGATCGGACCCGATGACCTCGACTTCGCCGAGGTGCACGACGCGTTCACGATCGCGGAGCTGCTCTACTACGAAGCGCTGCAGCTGTGCGAACGCGGCGAAGCGCCGCGGCTGGTCGCCGACGGCGTCACGGCGCTCGGCGGACGCGTTCCGGTGAACCCCAGCGGCGGCCTTTTGGCGAAAGGGCATCCGATCGGCGCGACCGGCGTGGGACAGCTCGCCGAGGCGTATTGGCAGCTCACCGGACGCTGCGGCGATCGCCAAGTCGCCGGCGCGAGGATCGGTCTGACGCACGTGACCGGCGGGGGCATCGCCGGGTTCGATCACGGCGCCTGCGCGATCACGATCCTCGCCGCGTGACCGAACGCAACGCCACGGGTGCGCTCGCGGGACTGCGCGTCCTCGACCTCACCCAGTTCCTCTCAGGTCCGTTCTGCACGATGATCCTCGGCGATCTCGGCGCGGACGTCATCAAAGTTGAGACGCCGGAGGGTGATCTTACACGCACGCTGCCGCCGCACTTCGTCGGCGACGAGTCCGCATATTATCTGCACGTCAACCGCAACAAGCGGGGCATCGTCGTCGATCTCAAGCATCCGGACGGACGCGATCTGCTGGCGTCGCTCATGCGCAAGAGCGACGTCGTGGTGGAGAACTTCCGGCCCGGCGTGCTGGAGAAGCTCGGCATCCGTTACGAAGACGTCGCGGCGGAAGCGCCCGGCGTCGTATGGTGCTCGATCACCGGTTTCGGCGCTACCGGCCCGTACCGCGATCGCCCTGCCTACGACATGGTCGTGCAGGCGCTCTCCGGCGCGATGAGCCTCACTGGCGAGCCCGGTGAGCGGCCCGTGCGGCTCGGCGTCCCGGTCGGCGATCTGGCGGCAGGAATGTACGGCGCGATCGGGATCCTCGCCGCGTTGCGCGAGCGCGAGGGGAGCGGACGCGGACAGCGGATCGATGTCGGCATGCTCGACAGCCTCGTCTCGCTGCTGAGCTATCAGGGCGCGTACGCGCTGCGTTCCGGCGAGCCGCCGCAGGCGCAAGGCCGGGCGCACGACTCGATCCCGACCTATCGCGCATTCGCGTGCGCCGACGGAAAGGACGTCGCCGTCACCGCGAACACCGAACGGATGTGGAGCGGCATGTGTACGGCGCTCGGACTCGAGGAGCTCCTCGACGATCCGCGCTTCACGACCAATCGCGAACGCTTCACGCACCGCGACGAACTCGTTCCGATCCTCGACGCCCGGTTCCGGCAGTTTCCGGCCGCGCTCGCCGCCGAACGCCTGCGCGCGCACGGCGTACCGGCCGCCGCGGTGAACGACGTGATCGAAGCCGTCAACGACGAGCACGTGCGCGCCCGCGAGATGGTCCTCACGCTCGCGGCTGACGACGGCCGCACGATCGACGTCCTCGGCAACCCGAT
Organism: Vulcanimicrobiota bacterium; assembly: GCA_028287545.1. The sequence continues at coordinate 20,265 of JAQBPL010000397.1, forward strand.
ACGGCTAGAGCGGACGGCGCGCACCGAGCACGCGTATCCGCCGCGCCTCGGCGAAAACGCGCGCGAGGTACTGCTGGACGTGCTTGGCATCGATCGCGACGAAGCGGATCGTCTCGCCGCGAGCGGCGTCCTGGGATCGTTCGCGCCCGCCGGCTGACTGCG
>JAQBPL010000015.1 GCA_028287545.1 Vulcanimicrobiota bacterium
ACGCGCAGATGTACACGATGGGAACGCTGCTGCGCCACGGCAGCCCGGAACAAAAACAGCAGTACCTGCCGAAGATCGCGGCCGGAGAACTGCGGCTGCAGGCGTTCGGCGTCACCGAACCGACGGCGGGCACCGACACGACGAAGATCCGCACGACCGCGGTGCGGCGCGGCGACCGGTACGTCGTCGACGGCCAGAAAGTCTGGATCTCGCGCGCCGAGCACTCGGATCTCATGATCCTACTCGCGCGCACGACGCCGCTCGAAACGGTGAAGAAGAAGAGCCACGGGCTGAGCGTGTTCCTTGTCGACATGCGCGACGCGGTCGGGCACGGTCTGACGATCCGGCCGATCGAGACGATGATGAACCACGCGACGACCGAACTGTTCTTCGACGGCCTCGAAGTGCCGGCGGAGAACCTGATCGGGGTCGAAGGCGAGGGGTTCAAGTACATCCTCGACGGCATGAACGCCGAGCGCATCCTCATCGCCGCGGAATGCGTCGGCGACGGCCGTTGGTTCATCGAACGCGGCACCAAGTACGCGAGCGAGCGCGAAGTGTTCGGGCGGCCGATCGGCGCCAATCAAGGCGTCGCCTTTCCGCTCGCGCGCGCCCACGTCAACGTCGAAGCCGCCGACTTGATGCGCCGCAGCGCGACGGCGAAGTTCATGCACGGCGAACCGTGCGGAGCCGAAGCCAACATGGCGAAATTGCTCGCCGCCGACGCATCGTGGGAAGCCGCCAACGCCGCCCTGCAGACCCACGGCGGCTACGGCTTCGCCGTCGAGTACGACATCGAACGCAAGTTCCGCGAAACCCGGCTCTATCAAGTCGCGCCGATCTCGACCAACCTCATCCTGAGCTACGTCGCCGAGCACGTCCTCGGCATGCCGCGCTCGTACTGACGATGGAGAGCCGCGATACGGCGGCGCCGCTTCGGGCGCAAGTCGCGCTGCTGGGGCGATTGGTCGGCGATGCGCTGCGCACGCACGCGCGCCCGACGACGTTCGCATACGTCGAGCGGCTGCGCGGGTTGACGCGCGAACGGCGCGCTTCGCCGAGCGCCGCGATCGACGCCCAGATCGACGCCCTGCTCGACGAGCTCTCCAGCGAGGACGCGGTCGAAGTGATCCGCGCGTTCGGCCTGTACTTCCAGATGGTCAACCTGGCCGAACAACTGCATCGCGAGCGCCGGCGGCGCGAACGCGCGCTGCACGGCGAGCCGCCGCTGCGCGGCGCGCTCGAAACGCTCTCGCCGCAGGCGCCGGTCGCCGTCGACGAGGTCGAACTGACCCTCGTCTTCACGGCGCACCCGACCGAGGTGCTGCGCCGTACCACTAGCGACAAGATCGCGGCGATCGCGAGCGCCCTGCGCGACCTCGACGAACGCGTGCTGACCGCCGAGGACCGCGACGGCCTCGAGGCGGAGCTGCGCGCGCAGATCCTGCTGCTGTGGCAGAGCAACGAGCTGTACCGCAGCGCGCCGACCGTGCACGACGAAGTGCGCAATCTCGTCGCCCGTTTTCGCGAGTCGCTCTTCGACGAGGCACCGCTGCTGTTCGAACGTCTCGAGCACCGCTTGGGCAGCAGCGTGCCGACGATGCTGCACTTCGGCAGCTGGATCGGCGGGGATCGCGACGGCAACCCCAACGTTGCGCCGGACGCGATCGTCGCCGCGCACGAGCAGGCGCGGCGCTTCGTGCTGGAACGCTATCAGCGCGCGGTCGAGGATCTGCAGGTGCGGTTCTCGCAGGATGCCGTGCGCGGTGAGGTTTCGCCCGAACTCCTCGCTTCGGTCGAAGCGGACAGCGCCGCGCTGCCGGACGTGCGGTACACGGTCGGACCGCGCCAAGAAGCCGAACCGTATCGCCGCAAGCTCGCATTCGTCCACCGGCGCCTGACGCTCGCGCTCGCCGACCGCGAGGGCGCGTACGGCGATGCGGGCGCGTTTCTCGCCGATCTCGAGGTGCTCGAGCGCAGCGCCGTCGCCCACAGCGGAGATGACGTCGCGCGACCGCTGCGCCGGCTGCGCCGCGCCGTCGAGATCTTCGGCTTTCATCTGTGCGAGCTCGAGTGGCGGCAGCACCGCGATCGCGTCTGGCACGCGCTCGACGAGGTCGTCCGCGTGGTGGAGCCCGATCGGCCCGTGCTCTCGACGCGCGATGACGCGGCGCTCGCCGCGTGGTTCGCGCGCGAGCTCACCTCGGCGCGGCCGCTGATACCGACCACGGTGGCGTTTTCGCCGGAGACGGCCGACGCCATCGCGTCGCTGACCGCGGTCGCGGAGGTGCGGCGGCGGCGCGGTGCCGGCGCGGTGCGCACGTTCATTTTGGCGGGGACGGAGTCGGCGTTCGACGTGCTCGCGCTGCACGCGCTCGCTCGCGCCGTCGGCGCACTCGAGGCCGGCCCCGCGCAGATCGTGCCGCTGCTCGAAAGCGCGACGGCGCTGGCCAACGCGGCGAGCCTCGCGGATGCGCTGCTCGATACCGCGCCGTTTCGCGCGCACGTCGAGGGGTGCGGCGGCATCTGGGAAGTGATGCTCGGCTACTCCGACACGACGAAGCTGATGGGACCGCTCGCCAGCCCGTGGGCCGTCTATCGCGCGCAGGACGCCCTCGCCGGCGTCGGCGCGCGGCGCGGCGTCACGCTGCGCTTCTTTCACGGCCGCGGCGGCTCGGTCGGCCGCGGTGCCGCGGACGCGCGCGAGGCGATCGACGCGCAGCCGGCGCAAGCGCGCACCGGCCGTTTCAAAGTCACCGAACAGGGCGAGGTCATCGGTGCGCGCTACGGCCTCCCCTCGCTCGCGCGCCGCAACCTCGAACTCGCCTTCACCTCCGCGCTGCGCGCGACGCGGGAGCCGGCGGCCGCGATTCCGCCGCGATGGACCGCGCTGCTCGACCGGCTCGCACCGATCGCTGAACGCACGTATCTCGAGCTCGCCGAAGATCCGGCGTTCCTCGACTTTTTCGCGGCGGTCACGCCGCTCGACGAGATCGGCGACATGCAGATCAGCTCGCGCCCCGGACGGCGCGGTGCGCGTCGTTCGGTGGGCGATCTGCGCGCGATTCCGTGGGCGTTCGCCTGGACGCAGGCGCGCGCGATGCTGCCCGGCTGGTACGGCTTCGGCACCGCCGTTCGCTCCGTACCGGAAGAGCTCGACACCCTGCGCGCGATGGCGTCAGGCTTCCCGTTTTTCTCCACGCTCGTGCGCAGCGTCGAGCGCGCCTTGGCGGTCGCGGATCTCGCGATCTTCGAGCGCTACGTGCGCGGGCTGCTGCACGACCCGGCGGCAGCCGAACGCTATCTGCCCGCGATCCGGGCGGAGCACGCGTCCTCGGTCGAGGCGGTGCTCGGGATCCTCGGGCGCGACGCGCTGCTCGCCGATGACCCGACGCTCGCGCGCAGCATCGCGCTGCGCAATCCGTACGTCGACCCGATCTCGCTGCTGCAAGTCCGTCTGCTGCGCGAATACCGCGCGCGGCCGGATCCGGTCTTGCGCGACACGATCCGCCTCTCGATCAACGGCATCGCAGCAGGCCTGCGCGTCACCGGCTGACCGCCCTTCGACAAGCTCAGGGTGACAACGAAGGGCGAAGGACGCTACGCCTTTGCGGGGATGCGCATGGCGGCGCGGTCGCCTTTGGCGCGGGCGTATTGATTGGGCCAGGGAATGTCCGCGCCGAGCGCGCGCGCGGCGAAGAGCGGCCAGTACGGATCGCGCAGCAGTTCGCGCGCCATGACGACCAGGTCGGCGCGGCCCTCCGCGACGATCGCTTCGGCGTCGGCCGGTTCGACGATCATGCCGACGGCGGCGGTTGCGATGCCGGCCTCGCGCCGGATTCGTTCGGCGAACGGGGTCTGGTAGAGCGGCCCGATCGGCATCGCCGCGGGCGGAAGCGGCACGGCGCCGCCGGAACTCGCGTCGATCACGTCGACGCCTTCGCCGCGCAGCATGCGCGCGAGCTCGATGCTCTGCTCGATGTCCCAGCCGCCCTCGACCCAGTCGGTCGACGATATGCGCACGAACAGTGGGAAGCGCTCGGGCCAAGCGCCGCGCACCGCGGCGACGACCTCGCGCACGAGGCGCGTACGGTTCGCGAAGCTGCCGCCCCAACGATCGGTGCGGTGGTTGACCAGCGGCGAGAGAAACTCGTGGAGCAGGTAGCCGTGCGCGGCGTGAATCTCGATTACCGTACCGCCGGCGGCGCGCGTGCGTTCCGCCGCCGCGGCGAAGGCGTTCACGACGCGCGCGATGCCGTCTTCGTCGAGCGCGGTCGGCACCGGATAGGCCGGGTCGAACGCTTCGGTTCCGGGCGCCACTGGAATCCAGCCGCCGTCGGGGGGCGCGACCGCTCCCGTGCCTTCCCACGGCCGCTTCGTCGAGGCTTTGCGCCCGGCGTGCGCGAGCTGCGTTCCCCACTCGGCGCCCTGCTCGTTGCAGAACCGCGCGATGCGGGAGAGCATCTCGACGTGGTCGTCGTTCCAGATGCCGAGGTCTTGCGGCGAGATGCGCCCTTCGGACGTCACGGCCGCCGCTTCGGTGAGCACGAGGCCCGCGCCGCCGACCGCGCGGCTGCCGAGGTGGACCAGGTGCCAGTCGGCGGCGAATCCGTCGACCGAGGAGTACTCGCACATCGGCGAGACGACGACCCGGTTGCGCAGCGTGACTTCACGCAGCGTGATGGGGGAGAAGAGCTCGGACATCGTTCGCTAGAGACGTGGCCGCGGCGGCGCGGGTTGCGAGCGGGGCAAGGCAAGAAAAGAAAGAGCCCGGTGCGTGCACCGGGCTCTTCGCCGTCGTGAGTTGGGTGCGGTCTTAGAAGCGCAGGTCGAGACCGGTCGAGAACCCTTGCAGGCGTCCGCCGGCATAGCAGTGGGGGCCGTTGCCCGTCACGCCGCCTGTGGTCGGATCGAAGGCCGCCAGCTGGCTGGCATCGTGGCAGTCGGTCGTGAGGCCGCGTCCGCCCGCGCCCAGGTCGTAGTGCGCGTCCGGATGGTTGAGCGTGAGCGCCCAGTCGAAATACCACAGCGTGTGCCGGTCGATCGCGTGCTTGAACGCGAAGGTGTACATGTTCGCCATGTTGTCGGGGTTGAAGCCGCCGGGCGTATTGTGCTGCCCTGTATCGCCGCGCGACGGGTTCGCGCGCGCCCACCCGAAGTTGATGTTGTCGCGATCGCTCAGATTCTGCGTGAGCGCGAGCCAGAAGCCGTTGCGGGTGCGCTCGTTCTGGAAGGCGAGCACGTCGGGGATCGAACGCGTCATGTCTTCGTAGATCCCGCTGAGCAGCGTGTTCTTCGAGAAGGCGTATTGCGCGCCGACCTTCCAGGCCGCTTCGTCACCGATGTCGAGGGGGGCCAGAGCCGGGTCCGCGACGTCGCTGGTGCGGTTGACCATCTTATGGAGCTCGTAGTCCGCCGTCAGGTAGAGTTTGCCCGTTTGCAGGTTCACGGCGCCGCTGTACGCCGAGCCCCAGGAGCCGTCGTTGCAAGCCGGCGACAGAGCGCCGCTGCCGGGAACGTTGCCGCCCGCGCAGCTCGATTCGCCGGAGGCGATGTTGCTGTTGTCGGAGGACCGGTTCTGTCCAGGTGAGGCCAGCAAGTTGACCGTCAAGCCGTGCCAGTTCGGCGACTCGTACCAGAGCGAGTGATCCAGGCGGGTGCCGAATTCCACCCGGTTGTCGCCGCCGGAGTTGCCCATGATGACGGAATAGTCACCGAGCTCCCCGCTGAACGGGTTCATGCGCTGGGTCGCGAGCTTGTACGGCGCGTCGGTCTTGCCGGCTTTGATCGCGCCGCTCGGCGTGAGCACGCCGAGGAAGCTGTTGCGCGACGTCAACGCGCCTTTGACGACCGAGTCGTTGTTCGAGTTCGTGTTGACGGTTCCGGCGGTCGACGAGACGTCCAGCTGCGTTTCGAGCTGATAGAGGACGCTGCTCTTCTTACCGATCTTGTGCAATCCGCGAATGCCGAAGTACGACAAGTTCGACGAGATCGCGGAGAGGTAGCTGTTGTTCCCGACGGGTGTGTCGGGCAGGTTCGCGTGTTCGAAACCTTTCGTGACGACATCGTACGAGAGGTCGAGATTTCCGTACAGGGTGACCGGTTCGCCGCCGATCAGGAGGGTGACGGTGTCACCCCGCTGGAGTTGGATGAACGGCTCGGCCGGCTTCGCCGCAGGGGCCGCGGGCGGGGCGCCCGCTTTCGCCGCCGCTGCCGCCGCCTGCTGGGCTTTGAGAGCTGCCAACTGCGCCGTTACTGCGTCCAGTTGCTGCTGCATTGCCGCGAGCTTCGCGTCGGTAGCGGGGTCTGCGCTGGCGATTGTCGTGGTCCCGAGTACGAAGGCAAAAGCCAAGGCGATTAGCTTCTTCATATACTTCAGTCCATTCCGGTCTGCACGCCTTGTATGTGGCATGCAGTATACCAAGGGAGATGAGCGGCGGCTTCCGGGGCTGGAATCCGTTCTCCTTGGAATCCGTAAGGAGCGGCAGAAAATTCTCTCTCTTCCGGAACGGAAGAAGCCGAGCGGTTACCCCGCTCGGCTTCTCAGGCGCCTGGTTTTCGGGCTCGGGTCTTAGTTTCGGGTGGGCGGCAGCCGGCGGTAGCGCTCGGTAAGGAGATCCCCACGCGAGCGGTCCCGGTACTCGCGGCCGCGGACGAACACGTGCTCGACCGCCGTCGAGAACTCGAACGGGTCGCCGCTCCAGACCACGACGTTCGCGTCCTTGCCGGGTGCGAGGGTCCCGACCCGGTCCGCCACGCCGAGCGCCGTGGCCGGCGCGAGCGTCACGGCGCGCAGCGCGTCGTCGTGCGACATGCCGTACGCCACGGCGTTGCCGGCCTCGAACTTGACGTTGCGGGCGTTGAACCCTTCCTCGTCGCCGCCGCCGGCGTTGCCGACCAGAATGACGTCGACGCCGGCGCGCCGGAGCAGCGCCGCGTTCTCCTGGCGCTGGTTGAGCGTGTCGAACGTCGTCGGGATGTTGTTCATCGCCCCGGTGATGACGGCGACGTGCGCGGCGGCGAGTTTCGGTGCGATCATCCACGCCTCGGCGCCGCTGTCGACGATGACGCGGATGTGTTCTTCGCGCGCGAGCCGGATCGCCGCGTCGATGTCGTCGACGCGGTCGGCGGTGAGGATCAGCGGTTCGCGGCCCTGCGCGACGCGCACCAGCGCTTCGAGCGACCGACGCGAGGCCGCGAGCGCGCGCAGGCGGCCGTCGTCGTACGCGCCGCGGTGCGCGGCGTAGACGCGCGCGTCTTCGATGAGTTCGCGCAGCGCGCCGATCGCCTCGGCGCGGCCGAGCGGCGGTGCCGTCGCCTCCGCCGGACCTGCCGTGTCGGCGCCCGAGGTCATCTCGTCGACGTCGGCGTTGAAGCGGCCGGTGGTCTGCAGCGTCGCGACCAATCCGGCCGCCGGGCGGCGCAGCATCTCGGATGCCGTGCCGTCGCACAGATCCATCACCGCCGCTTGTCCGGCGACGAACGACCCGCTCGGCAGGATGCCGATCGATGTGATCCCGTCTTCACGGCTCGACGCGATCATCGCCGACTCGGAGAAGAAGCTCTCCCACGCCTCGAAGTCCGCGTTCACGACGCCGAGCGCGCTGCCGTTGCGCGTCGTGCGTTCGCCGCCGACTTCGGTCAAGCCGATCGTCGTCGAGGCGTTGATGAAGCCGGGGGTGACGATCTTGCCGCGCGCGTCGATGCGGCGCGCGCCGGCCGGGATCGCCACGTTCGCGCCGACCGCGCGGATGCGGCCGTTCTCGATCACCACCGTGCCGCCCGCAATGCGCGGCCCGCTGACGGGATAGACGGTGCCGCCGACGATCGCGACGGTTTCGGCCGAGGCGAGCGCGGTTGTGCCGAGGAACGCCGCGAACGCGGCGCAGAGCATCGTACCTGCGTTCATTTCGTCACCTTCGTGCGGACGTAGCCGAGTTCGAAGTCCGTGCGCCAACTTTGCGCCGGATCGTCTCGATCGAACAGCTTCGCACCGTCGATCCACACCTTCTCGGCCTTCGCGTAGACGCTGAACGGATCGCCGTTCCAGAGCACGACGTCGGCGTTCTTGCCGGCTTCGAGCGAACCGATGCGGTCGTCGAGTCCCAGCGCCCACGCGGGGTTGATCGTCATCCACTTCACGGCCGTCTCCTCGCCGACCGGCAGGCCCGCGCGCTTCGCCGCGTACATCGCTTTCGCGACTTCCTGATTGAGCCGCTGGATGCCGGAGCCGTCGTCGCTGTGGATCGTCGCGCGCGCGCCGGCGGCGTCGACCAGGCCGATGTTGGCGCGCACCGTGTCGAGGGCTTCCATCTTGAACCCGCCCCAGTCGGCCCACATCGTCGCGGCGATCCCTTCCTTCGCGAGCAGGTCGGCGATCTTGTAGGCCTCGATCGCATGGTGGAACGCGCGGACCTTGTAGCCGAACTCGTGCGACATGTCGATCACCTGCGCCATCTCGTCGGCGCGGTAGCAGTGCATGTGGACGTAGATGTCGCCGCGCAGCGCCGCCGCGAGCGTCTCCAGCGTGAGGTCGCGCTGCGGCGCGTCGCCTTTGTGCGTCGCGTTCCACGCATCCCAGCGCCGCTTGTAGGCTTCGGCGGAGATCCACGCCGCGCGGTAACCGGCCATGTTGCCCATGCGCGTCGACGGACCGCGCTGCGCGTAGACGCGCTTCGGGTTCTCGCCGCACGCCATCTTCAGGCCGTAGCGGGCACCCGGAAATTTCATCCCCTGCACGGTGCGGGACGGCACGATCTTGATCACCGCGCTGCGGCCGCCGATCAGGTTCGCCGAGCCGGGCAGGATCTGCGCCGTCGTGACGCCGCCGGCCAGCGCGCGCGGAAACTCCGGATCCTGCGGCCAGATCGAATGTTCGGCCCACACGTTGGCGGTGTTGGGGCTCGTCGCTTCGTTGCCGTCCGAATGGGCGCTTACGCCGGGCGCTGGATAGTCGCCGGTGTGCGAGTGAATGTCGATGATCCCCGGGGTCACGTACTTGCCGGTGCCGTCGATGACGTCGGCATCCGCCGGCGGCGCGACGTTCGCGCCGACCGCGACGATCTTGCCGTTGCGCAAGAGGATCGAGCCGTTGCGGATCACGGGGCCCGCCGCCGTCAGCAGCGTCGCGTTGCGAATCAGCGTCGCGCGGCTCGGGAACGCCGTATACGTCGACGGGTACGGGTCCGCGAGCGGCAGGGAGACCGCGCCCGGCCCGGGCGTCGGGCCGGGTGAGGGGCTCGCGGCGGCGGACGGTGCGGGGGCCTGCTGCGCGAGGCCCGGCGAGGAGAGCGCGAAAACGGCCGCCATAGAGACGGCCGCCAGCGCGCGGACTGGGGAGATCATCCGCCCTCGGTAGCAGAGTGGGCTTACGGTCTCCTGTCGGGAACGCGCCGGCCCGCCGCGAACGTTCTTGGGACGACGATGTTTGTGCGCCACCTCGGCCTTGCCGTTCTTCTCGCGCTCTCGAGTGCGGGCCCCGCGCTGGCGATTCAGCAGCCGAGTGGGCTCTACATCATCATCCCGTTCGGCGAGCCCGGTGACACGGACCCCGTTCAGAACGGCGCGACCCAGCAGTTCTCGGTCGACCTCGCCGAACGGCAGATCCGCTCGATGATCGCGCCGCCGATCGACGCGGTCGAAGCCGTCGGGTCGGCCGGACGGCTGTGCGGCGAGTACGGTGCGAGCGGACTGCTCGTGCCGCAGTTGCGTTTCGAGCAATCGAAGGAACGCAACCTGACCGGATTTCTCCCGGTCGTCGGCGGCGTCGTTTCGTCGTCCGGCGCGTTCGACCGATCACCGATCCGCGCGCGGCTGAAGCTGTTCCTGGTCGACTGCAGCGGCGTCGTCCGGTGGAAGACATTCACCACCGCGAACAAAGTGCACAAGGGAACGAACATCAACGCCGGGTTGACGGAGATCGCGAACGCGACGCTCGTGCAAGCCGTCGAACAGTTCGTCAACCGGCCGAAGACCGGCGCCGAAAACCGCTAAGGCGCGGCCGGTATGACCGGAAGGACGACGCTGGCGCGCGTTCCGCCGGCCCCGTCGCGGGTCACGTGCACCCGTGCGGAGAGCGCGCTGACGATCGCGAACGAATGGTGCGTGCAGACTTCACTCGTGTCGTCGGGCGAGAACGGCCAGGTTCGCAGGCGGTCGCAAGTGTCGACCACGACGAGCGTCGCGTCTTCCCAGCGGAACTCGATCCGGATCGGCCCCGGGGCATGCCGCGCGCAGTTGCCGACCAGTTCGCCGTAGACTGCCTCGGCGGCATCGAAGTCGCTTGCCGGGTGGCCGTACGACTCGAGGTAGTCGCGAAACGCATGCCGGAAGCGCATGCCGTCGCGTGCCTCGAGTCCTTCGAGAATCCACTGCTGTTCGTCGTCCTGGAGCACCGATCGCGAGTGTTCCGGCCATTCGTGAGCGAGCGGTTCTCGGTCCAACGTCGTCGCCATACTGCCTCCTCCACCGCCCGAGATGGATGCGTCCCGCGACGCGGCTGCGAAAGGCGGAACAAAGAATATGCCCCCGGATTGCCTGCGATCCCTTCGTACAAACGGTCAAAGATTGTCCGCTTGCCCGCTAGAGAGCACAGGCGGACGATTTGCGGCTCGAGGCCGAGCGATGATCCGCGCGCTGGTGGCGATCGCCGGCGCGCCGCTCAGGCGGCGCGTCGTGACGGAGCGTTAGCGCATGATATATGACACATCGCGTCATGTATGCGGCGCCCGGAAAAGAGAGCGGCGCCGTCCACCAGAACTGGTGCGGACGGCGCCGTGTGTCTCCGAGGGCGTGTTACGGCGTAGTGCTGAAGGCCCCTCGCGGGAATCCGTACCCCTGGTCCGGGCTGCCTAAACATGGAGGACGAATGAATCTTTGCACTTACCTGAGGGCTGACGGTGCGGCCCGCGCCGGCGCCTGGACGGATCGCGGAATCGTCGATCTCCAGGCTGCGGACGCGTCGCTGCCGGTGAGTTTGATCGCCCTGCTGTCCCTCGGCGACGAGGCGCTCGCGCAAGCGCGCGCCGCGGCGGAATCCGCGCCGGCCGGTGCGATCGCGCGGCGCGAAGGCGTGCGGTTGCTCCCGCCGATTCCGAACCCGTCGAAAATCGTGTGTATCGGCCTCAACTATCGCGATCACGCGGCGGAAGTGAAGCTTCCGCTCCCCGAATCGCTGGCGGTCTTCGCGAAGTGGCCGAATACGCTAATCGGCGACGGTGAAGAGATCGTGATTCCGCCCGAGTCGCATCGCGTCGACTACGAGGCGGAGCTCGCCTTCGTCGTCGGCCGCCGCGCGCGGCGCGTCGCCGAAGCGGATGCCCTGCAATACGTCGCCGGATACACGTGCTTCAACGACGTCAGCGTGCGCGATTACCAGATGCGCACGTCGCAATGGACGATGGGCAAGGTCTGGGACACGCACGGGCCGTGCGGGCCAGTGCTGGTGACGCGCGACGCGATCCCCGATCCGCAGGCGCTGCGCATCCGCTGTTCGATCGGCGACGAGATCTTGCAGAACTCGTCGACCGCGGAGATGGTGTTCGGCGTCGCACGGATCGTCGCCGAACTCTCCGCCGTGATGACCCTCGAGCCGGGCGACCTCGTCGCGACCGGAACCCCCGCCGGGGTCGGCACCTCGCGCAATCCGCGCCGCTGGATCAAGCCCGGCGAGCGGGTCCGGGTCGAGATCGAAGGCGTCGGCGTTCTGGAGAATCCTGCAGTCGCCAGGTAGCTCTCCTCCGCGCTCGTGTCGCGAGCGGGACTGCGTTCGATGGCGCGCAGAACCTCTACGTCTCGAACGCGGGCGTCGGTATTGCGGTCACATCCGCCAGCGGCGCCGCCCAGTGCAGGCGTGAACGCTCCCTAAGGACTCGCGGTCGATCCGTCCGGGAACCTCTACGTCGGGAACCTGAGCGACGCGACCGTCTCGGTGTTTACCGCGCCGATCTCGGCGGGCAGCGTCCCGTCGCTGTTCTTCAAGGTAGCACCGGCTCGTTCGCGATCTTCGGGATCGCCGTCGGGAAGTGAGGCGGCGGCGCGGCGGCGGGCCGCTTGACCGCGGCGCCGCCGCCGTGCTAGGCTTCGCGGACATGGCGTCGTGCTATTTCGTCCTTCCGGGTACCATGATTTTCGTCGAGCTTCGCTCGCCGGCCGGATCGTCGTTCGCATAACGCTAGAGACCAGAACAAGCGAAACGAACGCCCCGGCCGCATCG
>JAQBPL010000016.1 GCA_028287545.1 Vulcanimicrobiota bacterium
TTGGTCGGTAACGCGACGGACGCAAACTGGCGCCGGGCGGCTAGCCGTGGCGCGCCTGCTAGTGTGCCAAATGCTGCAGCGTGAAAAGGACGGCGAGCGCGACGAGCACGACGCCCGCCCCGCGCTCCGCGTTCTGCTTGAACCGTTTCCCGAGGATCTCGCCGAAGCGCAAGCCGGCAAACGTGAAGACGACCGTGGTTATCGCAACCGTTCCGATGAGCGGGACGAGCGGCACGTTGAGAGCCGGCAACGAGAACCCCACGCCGAGCGAATCGAGACTGATCGAGGCGGAGGCGGCCAGCAGTCCCAGGCCCGACGTGGCCTTCTCGGTCAGCCCGTGGTCCTCACCGAGGCTTTCACGAAAGATCCAGACGCCTATGAGGGCGAGGATGACGAAGCCGGAGTACGCGGCAATCTCGCCAACCACGTCGCCGGCTCCGGTTCCGATCGCCGCACCCAAGATCTGCATCACGATCTCAGCCGCGGCGAAGGCCGCGCCGACCCGCAGGCGGATGTGCCAGGGAACGCCGAGCACGCCGATTCCGGTCGAGAGTGCGAGGACGTCGAGCCCGACGGCGAGCGCTATACCGCCCGTCCGAACGGAGGTCGAGTCGACGAGTGGAATCCCTGCCGCAGCAAGGGCCGGAAGCAGTGCGAGCGCACTCACCACGACAGCGACGCCCATGAGCGAACCGGCAATGCACGTAGGTCGCCGCAGATTTTGGGCGCGCCGAATCGCACTCTGATTTGAGGAAGTCACCGCGTGACCTTACCCCAAGCGCCTCGCTCAACCCCACCGGCGCAAGCAGGCCGGGAGGCTCGTGCTCCCCTTTGCTCGTTCGAGCGTCCTTACTCGTAGACGACCGTGTTGGCCATGCCGCTCATCATATGGTAGAGGTTGTGGCAGTGATAGAACCATCGCCCCGGATTGTTTGCGTCGAAGGCGAACGTGACCGACGTCTTTGGCGGCACGAGGACCGTATCGCGCATCGCCCCTGAGTATCGTTTGCCGTTTATGGCGACGACTTGGAAGACGTGCCCGTGCAGATGCATCGGGTGACTCATCGGCGTCGTGTTCGTCATGGCGAACTCGACGCGCTCGCCCTTCGCGACCGTGAACGGCTTGGACCTAGGGTAGGTCTGGTCGTTCAAGCTCCAGACGTAGTTCGTCATCGACCCGGTCAGGGCGATTCGGTGGATTCGGTCGGCGGCTTTCGGGGCGAGCGGGGTCGCCGCGCGGAGCGATCGCTCCAGATCGAGGTTGAGCGGGGGAGTGGCGCGCGTCGCGAGCGGATCGATCTTGACGATTTTCGCGTTCGGCGCAGCGAGCACGATTCCGGTGCGCTTGCGCTCGCCCTCCAATGTCGCGAGCACCGGAAAGGCCGTCGTCGGGCCCTTCGGCAACTGCACGCGAACGTCGAGGCGCTGGGCCATTGCGATGGGAAACACCGATGCGGAAACCGGCTTGACCGGGTGACCGTCAACCGCGACGAGCTCCCCCGTGAGTCGCCCGAGATCGAGAAAGAAGTTCGAGGCTGACGCACCGTTGATGATGCGCAGCAAAACGCGGCCGCCGGGCTCCACGCGCACGACTTCGGGATCGTCGAGAGTGCGGTCGTTGGCGAGGAACGCGTCGTAGACGACGTCGTTGAGGTCCATTCCCGCGGCGGGCGCGCTCATACGGCCTATGCCGTTCATCGATCCCGTCATCCCGCTCATCTTGCTCATCCCGCTCATGTTCATTCCGCCGCCGGACGCGGTTGTCGGCTTCTTGAGGGCGGCAAAGATCTCGACCGGATTGCGAAACGTGAAATCGTGCAGCAGGACCACGATCTCTTGCTGGTCGGCGCGGCGGCTTTCGGCGTCATTGATGATGAGCGGCGCCGTCATCAGCTCCTGCTCTTGGAATTTCTGATGCGAGTGCATCCAGTACGTGCCGCCGAAGGTAAGCGGGAAGTCATAGCTCGCCGACGCACCGGCGGCGATCGGCGGCGCCGAGACATACGGGACGCCGTCCTGTTGCCAAGGCGGGGTGAGGCCGTGCCAATGGACGAGCGTCGGCTCGCCGATCTCGTTCTCCAGGCGGACGCGGAAGCGCGTCGAGACGTCGGTTACGAGACCAGGCTTGCCGTTGGCCTGAAGGATGCGCAGGACGCGGCCGGACTTGCCGAGGACCTCGATGTCGCGTTTCTCGGCGCGCAGAATGGTGGGTGCGGCCGTCTGCGCCGCCGCGGGCGGCATGATTGCCGAACCTGCGAGAACCGCTCCCGCACCGACAACGAACTCTCTACGATCCAACACTGCGCGCCTTCATAGGAAGATGGTCTGCGGATGAGGACACGTTGGAAAAGCGCAGGGCCGCTGCGATCGTCACATACGTCACCGAGACCGATACATCGTCCGCCGACGTTCGCCATAGGGTTTCCGTTCGCGGCGGCGTACTAAGCGGTGTAGTATGCTCCAGGCTGCCTCCCTCAGTCGATGAGCCCGCGAAAAAAGGCTGATCTCGGTCGGGCCCTCGGCACTCGGCAGGCTTCGATCCTCGAGTACCTGTGGGCGCACGGTCCGCTGTCCGTCGCCGAGCTTCACCGCGGGCTCTGCGAGCATGAAGATCTCGCGTACACGACCGTGTTCACCGAGCTGAGCCGGATGCTGAAAAAGGGTCTGGTTGCGAAGGGCAACGAGGGCGGCTCACACCTCGACATGCGCTACCGGGCGGCCGTCACCCGCGAGGGCGTCGTCTCGAGCATCGTGGCGCAGACGCTCGGGCGACTGATCTCCGCGCACGGGCCGGCCGCCGTCCACGGATTCGTCGACGCCCTCGCGGATGATGAAGGCGCGCTCGCAGAACTGCGCCGGCTGCTCGACGATCGTTCGCGCAAGAAGCGGTAGCGCCGTGCGGTTCATCCGCGCGCTCTGGCCCGTCATCTTCTTGGTCCCGCTGTCCTGGTGGGCGGACCGCGGATGCGAAGTGGCCGGCATCGACCCGCTCTATCACACGACGCTCTGGATTCACGAACGACTCGGCTGGTTCGTGGGGGCGCTCGCCGTGCTCTCCGCGGTTGTGGTGCTCACGAAGATCGTTGTCGCACGGCTGCGCTTTGCGCGCCTCCGCGCCTTGGCTGAGACGATGCCGGCGCGGCTGCAGGCCGCCGTGGAACGAGCATCGAGAGAGCTTGGCGTCGCCGTGCCGTCGGTTCTGTACGTCGACCTCACGGCGCCGATCGCGACGACCGTGTTCGGACGCACCGTCATCCTCTCACGCGGATTCATCGAGCTTTTGGACGATGCCGAGCTCGAACTCGTCGCTCGGCACGAACTCGCGCACGTTCGACATGGTGACGCCGCCGCAGGCGTCCTGTGGCATCTCGCCTTCGCGGCGTTGCTCATCCCGGGGTTCGAACCGCTCGAGCGACGGCTGCACGCGCAGCGCGAGCGCTTGGCGAACGTCGCGGCGGCGACCGGTAGGGAGGAGCAATACCTCTCTTTGGTCGCCCGAATGGCTCGCGGGGCGGACGTTTGCGCCGGTGCTCGGCTGGGACTTGAGGCAGCTGCCCGCAGACCCGAGGACCGCTGGCTCGTCTGGGTGGCGCCGCTTGCCGTCGCGTCCCTGGCGATCGCGCTCCCCGTGAGCCACGCCGTATTCCGAGCGGACCTCCCGTACCTACTAGCACATCACTGTTAGGTTTCTTGTGAAAGACAGTTGCGGTGCGCAACTGTATAGTTGTATGCTGCAACCGTCATGGCGGAACCGAAGAAGCCCGAGGCGGTCGAGGAACCCGAAGCGGCATTTCAAGAGCAAATGGTGCTGCTGGTGCGCTCACTCGGCCTGCACAAGCCCGACGAGACCCCGTGCGGCCAGCCCATCTCGATCGGCGAGGCGCACGCGCTGCTGGAAATCGCCCGCGAGCCCGGCACGACCCAGAACGGCCTGGCGTCCCGCCTCGGGCTTGAGAAGAGCACTGTTTCCAGAATCGCCGGCATGCTGGAACGCCGGGGCTGGATCCGCCGCGTACGCGACGAGCGCGATGCCCGGTTCATCCGGCTGCACCTCACTCGACGCGGGATTACCGCAAATGCGAACCTTGCTGCATCGCGTCGCGCCAAATTCGAGCGCATCTTCGGCGCCATCCCGATCGGCCGTCGCGGCGGCATCGTGGAAGCGCTTTCACTTCTCGTGGAGGTCACTCGTGAAAATTAGCCTGACGAACGGAGTGGTAGCCGCATGGATGGTCGTCGCGTTGTCCTCGCCGGTTTACGCGGTCGACGCACCTCGGGAGTCCCAAGTCGAACGGAATAGCGAACGTGTCATGCCGTTCAGCATGGACGCGACCATGCACGCGTTCACGCCGACACCGACCGGCGGCGTCCAGACCGTCATGGTCCACAACGGTGACGCGCGGCAAGTTCTCCTCGTCCGCTCACACTTGCGAAAGGAGGCGCAGGCGTTCGCGCGCGGCGACTTCACGGATCCGGCCTCCATCCACGGTGGCGCGATGCCCGGATTGCAAGCGATGCACGCAGGCGCAAGGCGCATAGCCGTGCGGTACTCCGAGGTGCAGAATGGCGCCGCGATCACCTACACGACAAACGATCCCTCGCTCGTATCGGCGCTCCACGCCTGGTTCAAAGCGCAGGTGAGCGACCACGGATCGCACGCGACGATGAAGATGTAGCGCGGCGCTCCGAACATCGAGCCGCGCCGCGAGGAGGGATGAATCGCTCGTACCGGGTAGAGCGTACTACATCCCGTAGTACGTCGGATATCCCGCCGAGGTCATTGTTGCTCCTTTCCCGCCTTTCCGTCGCTGCTGCGCTGCTGCTCGTGTCGTCGGCGGCTTCCGCGGTCGCCGCCGAGCCAACGATGGCGCCCATGCCGGGCATGCCGATGAGCAGTACACCGGCCCCCACCAAGAGCACGGTTCCCACACCCTTGCCGTCGCCTGCAGCGACGATGGCTCCGATGCCCGGGATGTCGCCCAAGCCCGCCGGCGGCATGGACATGTCTTCGATGCGCTACAACGTGAACGGCGTGATGTCGATGTACGGCATGACCAAGTCCGGCATGCACATGGACATGTCTACCTTGGACCCCGCGACGATGCCGAGCGTTACCGACGTCGGCACGCCGATGACGCGCGAAGGCTCCGGAACATCCTGGATGCCGGACGCCGACGCGATGTACGCCCACATGTACGGAAAGGGCGACGACATGGAGATGACGCACGGCGCACTTTGGGCAAAGTTCATTCACACGGCGACACCGCGCGGCGCGGACGCACTGGTCGCGCCGGGTTGGCTGATGTACATGCGCACGCATCCGACGAGCCCCGGCGCGCAGTTGGGCTTCCGGGCGATGGTCACTCCGGATCCGTTCTCGGTCGGCGGGCAGGGGTATCCGCTGCTCTTTCAGACCGGCGAGGAATGGCACGACCAGCCGCTGCACGACTACCAGCACCCGCACGATTTCGTCTCCGAACTTGCCGTCACGTACTCGGGACAACTCGGCAATGCGCACTCGGCGTACCTGTACGCCGGGTATCCCGGTGAGCCGGCGCTCGGGCCGCCCGCGTTCATGCACCGGCCGATCGCATACGACCTCTCCGCCGCGCCGATAGGGCATCACTGGGAGGACGCGACGCACATCACGTTCGGCGTCGTCACGGCAGGCGTCGCCTCGGGCAGGTTCAAGGTCGAGGCCAGCACGTTCACCGGGCGCGAGCCGAACGAGGCGCGATACAACTTCGACCCGGTCCACCTCGACTCGCAGAGCGCCCGGCTGTCGTGGAACCCGAACGCCTACGTCGCCGCTCAAATGTCGTACGGGTTCGTCAAGTCCCCCGAATCGCTGACACCCAACGTCGACGTTCGCCGTACGTCGGCATCGCTGATGTACACGCGTCCTCTCGGATTCGACGCATATTGGACGCACTCGTTCATCTTTGGACAAAACGACGGGACCGACAGCGAACGTACGAATGCGTTCCTGTACGAAACGGAATACCGGCGCGACGGCAACGCGCTGTTTGCTCGCGTCGAGCAGGTGCAGAAATCGGGCCACGAACTCGTGCTCGCACCACCGCTCGCGGACTCGATCTACAACCTGGGTGCGTACACGGTGGGCTTCGAGCACGACCTTCCGCACAAGCCCGGCAAGACCGTCGCCGGCGTCGGCGTGGACTTCACGCTCAACCCGAAGCCCGCTGCGCTGAACCCGGTCTATGGCGCCGGCACGCCGTTCTCGTTCGAAGTCTTTTACCGCCTGCGTCCTGCGCCGCTGGTCGGCCAGGATACGTCCCACTGATCCCGGAGGCTC
Organism: Vulcanimicrobiota bacterium; assembly: GCA_028287545.1. Next base: position 6,317 of record JAQBPL010000016.1, read on the forward strand.
TGTGCCCTCAGCTCTTCGATCTCGTCTAGCGGCGCTCGTTGCCGCCGTCCTGCTGGTCGCACCGGCGATCGCTTCCGCGCATCCAGGCGGCGACACGCAACCGGCCGCGCAGAACGCTGCGCTGCTTTCCTCCGTCGTCGCGCTGGGCGGCGGTGCCGATCACTTCAGCGCCGCGGCGTTCCGCCGCGCACTTTCCGCGCCTGCCGCAAACGAGGACCAAACGCTGCGCGCAGCGGTCGGGACGGCGATGGTCGACCGCTTCGACGACGTCTTCACGTACGTCGTCCTCGACGGCGTCGGCACGATGAAGCGCGGCGGCAATCCCCTCCCTGGGTCACCATCGACCGATGCCAAAGCGGTCGCCGCGGCGTTGTACCAGGCCGGGCTGCATGACGGCGTGTTCGACGTCGAGCACCTCTTTGACACCCTCTTCTCATCAGCAGTGCACAATCACGCGATGGTCGCGGTCGGGCGCAAGTACGGCGCCGGCGGCGAGACCGCATACCATCTCGTCTTGGGCCGGCTCGTTCAGGATCTCGGAAAACCGTGACGTGCACGCAGGGCCCTCCTCCCTTTAGCGCCGTCGGCTCGTAAGCGTCGCGTAAGTTTGACGCCGTACCATCGGCTATACATGGACGTGCGATTTTGCCTCTGCGGGCACACGGATCAAAGTCACGACGAACGCGGCGGATGTCGGGTTCCAGCGCCTGGGACGAGACAATCGTGCCGGTGCCGCCTCGATCGCGGATCCGTTCGTCGCGGCGAGGACCACTACGAGCGGGTCGCGGCCCAGGTCCGGCTGCCGCGCATCCCTTCGTGAACTAAGCCCCTGACCGATGCCAACGCCGGCTGCCACACCTCGCTCGTCGGCGGTTACGTCGTCGAAGGTCACGTGCCGCTGGATGTTGTTGCACGGCTTCTGCGCGAACTGCCGCGCATCCGCGGGATCGCGGCACCGGGGATGCCGTCGGGGGTCCCGGGCATGGAGGGCCCGCGCATCGGTCCGCTCGACATCATGACGCTCGAGCCGCATCCGCGGCTGTACGCTCGAGTCTAGACCTAGAAGAAGCTCGACTGCCGCGGCGGGAAGCCGATTGCGCGATGCGGATCGAAGTGCGGTCGCGGGTGCCCAAGCACGAATGCTGCGACGTCGTACGCTTCCTGTTCGGTGAGCGTATTCGGTGGGGAGCCGAACGGCATCGCGTAGCGTACGAAGCGCGCCATCATGTTCACGTTGTTCATCCCCGCGCCGTCGTTGAACGAATGTGGTCCCCACAGCGGGGGAAAGGTGCCGGGCGTGCCCGCGCCGTCGGCGCCGTGACACACGACGCACTGCTTCGCGTACACCTGGGCGCCGGCGGTGGGTTCAGGCGAGTGCGGCGGAGCGAATGCGGGCGGAGCTTGTCCCGGCGGCCGTTCGCCGACCGGCGTTCCGCGGGACAGCCAGGCGACGTACGCCGTCAGCGCTTCCATCGCGCGGCTGGTATATGCCGGCGGTGTCCCGTTGACGCTGTAGAGGAAGCACTCTGCTATGCGGTCCTGCACCGCGATCATGCGTTTCGCGCGCGGGTTCCACTGCGGAAAGGCCGCATAGGTCCCCGTCAGCGCGAGCGCGTGCTGCCGCGTCCCCGCGTCGATGTGGCAATTTTCGCACGACATCGCCGCTCCGACGTTCTGGGGCAGCATCGCGGGCGTGTGCTGCATCAACTCTCGGCCGTAGCGCAGGGTCTCCGCGTAGGCGCCGGTCGCGGTGGGCAGCGGCGCGGGGCTCTCGGATTGCTGGGCGGAGCCGGCCCGCGGCGCGCATGCGGCGAGCGCGGCGGCGATGAGCAGAACGGCGAGTATCGTGCGGATCACCGCGGGTCCCCAGAGGGCGTGTCGGGCGATCGAAGAGGAGTCACGGCCCGTTCATTATGCCCGTTCAGTGGGTCGACGGAGGCACCCCGGGTGGGGTAGACACCCGGGGTGGGGGTGTGGTATAGTCGCGCTCACGATGGTGAAGAAGCATCCCGCGAAGACCAGCGGGCTCAACGGGGAGCGTAAAGCGGACGTTCTCAACCGCCTCAAGACGGTTCGCGGCATGACCGACGGCATCGTCAAGATGGTGGATGAGGACGTGTACTGCGTACAGGTCCTCAAACAGATCTCGGCAGCCCGCGCGGGACTCGACCGCGCGGCGCGCATCATGCTCGAGAACCATTTTTCCACGTGCTTCGTCGAAGCGGTCAAGGCCGGCGACGCCGGCGACGCCGTTGCCGAGCTGATGGAGACGCTCAACTTCCAGCGCGAGCTGATCTGATGCTGCTGGCGAAACTCGGCGAAGCCTTGATGCTCGCGCTCGGTATGGCGTGGCAGGTCGGCTGGAGCCTCATCCTCGGCTTCACGCTCTCGGGCGCCGTGCAGGCATTGGTCTCGAAAGAGCAGATGCAGCGCGTTCTGGGCCGCGACGGCGTGCGAGAAATCGCGCTCGCCACCGGGTTCGGCGCGGCGAGCTCGTCGTGTTCCTACGCGGCGGCGGCGATGAGCAAGACGCTCTTCAAGAAAGGCGCCGCTCTCGTCCCGAGTCTGGCGTTTCTCTTTGCGTCGACCAACCTCGTGCTCGAGCTGGGTATCATCCTTTGGCTGCTGATGGGCTGGCAGTTCACGGTCGCGGAATGGATCGGCGGTCTGGTCCTCATCGCGATCATGACGGTGCTGGTCAAGCTCACCTATCCGAAGGCGCTCGTCGAAGAAGCGCGGCGCCGCGTCGACGACGCGACCGGTCACGACCATGGCTCGATGGAAGGATCGGGCGCTTCGCTCACGGAGCGGCTGCGCGATCCCGGCACGCGCGTCGCCATCGCGCAGAACGCCGTGATGGACTTCTCGATGCTGTGGAAGGATCTGCTCGGCGGATTTCTCATCGCCGGCGCGCTCGCGGCGTTCGTGCCGGACGGAGCATGGAAGGCGCTGTTCTTGACCGGCGCACCGGCCGGCGTGCAGCTCGTCGGCAACGCCGTCGTCGGCCCGCTCATCGCGATCTTCTCGTTCGTGTGCTCGATCGGCAACGTGCCGCTCGCGGCCGTCTTGTGGGCCAGCGGGATCTCGTTCGGCGGCGTGCTCGCGTTCTTGTACGCGGACCTCATCATCCTGCCGCTGCTCGACGTCTACCGCAAGTACTACGGCGTGCGCATGATGCTCTACATCTTCGCCGTGTTCTTCACGACGATGGTCCTCTCGGCGATCGTCATGGACGCAGCGTTCTCGGCGCTGCATCTCGTGCCCAAGCCGAACCCGAATATCCGCCACGACTTGACGATGTTCTCGTTCAACTACACGTTCTGGCTCAACCTCGCGTTCGGCGCGCTCGCGCTGTACCTCTGGCGGCTCAACGCAAAGAATCCGATGGAACACGGCTGCCATGCCGGGCACGAGCCGGCCTAGCGAGCCCCCTTGACAGCCCGCCGCGCTTCGCCTATAAACGTATAACCAAATGGTGAACAATCAAACGCAGCTCGACGCGGTGTTCTCAGCGTTCGCCGATCCGACGCGACGGCGCATCGTGGAAAAACTTGCGCGTCGTGCCCTCACCGTCGGCGAGATCGCGGCGGGGTTCTCGATCTCCCAGCCGGCGATCTCCAAACACGTCAAGATATTGGAAGAATCGGGATTGCTGGTCCGCGAGGTCGTCGGGCGAATGCATCACTGCAGGCTCGATCCGAAGGCGATGCGCGCTGCCGCGACGTGGATGGAGCGGCAACAGCACTACTGGAGCGCGGCGCTCGACAACCTCGACCAATACCTGGAAAGGGAGAGATGATGAACGACACCAAGACGGCGGCTCCGCGCCTGGTCATCCGCCGCACGTTTGCGGCCCCCCGAGCGCGCGTGTACGCGGCGTGGACGCAACCGGAGCAGATGCGCCAGTGGGCCGGCCCCGGCGGTTTCACCGTACCGGAGCTGGAGTCCGACCTGCGCGTCGGCGGCGCGTACCGCATGACGATGCAGAACCCGGACGGCGAACGTATGGCGGTGGGCGGCGTCTATCGCGAAGTGACGGCGCCGGAGCGCATTTCCTACACTTGGCGGTGGGAAGAAGATTCGCCGGATGAGGAGACCGACACGCTGGTGACGGTCGAGTTCCACGATCTCGGAGACGAGACCGAGCTGGTGCTCACGCACGAGCAGTTCGCGAGCGAAGAGTCGCGCGCGAATCACGAAGGCGGTTGGGATGCCGCGCTCGACAAGTTCGCGACCTTCTTGGCGGCCTGAACGCTGCAATGTGCCGGAGCATCAAGACCCTCTTCAACTTCGAGCCTCCCGTCACCGAGGACGAGGTCCACGCAGCGTCGCTCCAGTTCGTGCGGAAGATCAGCGGCTTTGCGAAACCGTCGAAGGCGAATGAAGCCGCGTTCCTGGCGGCGGTTGAGGAAATAGGCGGGATCTCGAGCCGTCTCTTGCGTTCGCTCGAAACGAACGCGTCGCCGAAGAATCGAGAAGAAGAGGCGGCGAAGGCGAGAGCGAACGCGCGGACCCGCGGCTACACGACCTCGCGCGCCGCGCCCGAGTCGACGTCGTAGACGAAGCCGCGCACGTGGTCGCGGTGCGGCAGGAACGGATGCTGCTTGATCCGCTCGATCGAGCGCCGCACGGATTCGTCGGGCTGGCTGAACGCACCGAACGCGTAGGGCGGCTCCTGCCCGACCTCGCGGGCGATGCGTTCGCGGAACTCTTCTTCGCTCATCTGCTGCAGACCGCAGTTGGTGTGGTGCAGGAGCACGATCTCGCGCGTCTGCATGAAGCGCTGCGAGAGAACGAGCGAGCGGAGCACGTCGTCGGTCGCGATGCCGCCGGCGTTGCGGATGACGTGCGCGTCGCCTGGGTGCAGCCCGAAGATGCGAAACATGTCCAGCCGCGAGTCCATGCACGCCACGATCGCCAGATGCCTCGCGGGGATGACCGAGCGGGGGCCGGGGAAGTCGGACTCGTGAGCCCTTGCTGCCTCGACGAGCTCGTCGATGACCGAAACATGTTCGTGCACCCCGCTCTCTTATATGCGGCGGCAGCAGGCTCTTCCGAGGCTAGGCTGCTCAGCGGCGCGAAGGTACCGCCGTAGGGCGCCGAAGCCGATCGCTGATGCAACGATCCCTCCTGGCCGCGCTCGCACTCCTGCTCGCCGTCGCGGTCGTTCCGTTTGCCGCGCCGGCCGATCCGCCGGTCCTGCGGCTGGGAATGACGACCGAGCCCGGTTCGCTCTCACCGCTCTTCGCGCTCGACGACTACACGAACGTCGTCGACCGGCTCGCGTTCGACGTGCTGCTGACGATCGGCGAGGACGGGCGCACGCTCATCCCGCGGCTCGCCGCCG
>JAQBPL010000028.1 GCA_028287545.1 Vulcanimicrobiota bacterium
CCGGCGCGGTCGGCGCGACGCGCACGTCGATCGGGCCGCCCATCAGCACCATCGAGCGCGGCTGCGCGGGATCGTTCTCGGCAGCCATGATCGCGACGGCGCTGAGCACGGCGGGGACGGGCTGGCAGACCGCGATGACGTGCGTGTCCCCTCCGAGCAGGCGCAGCCAATCGATCACGTATGCAACGTAGTCGTCGAAGCCGAACGAGCCCGCACCCAGCGGGACGTCGCGCGCGTCCGCCCAGTCGGTGATGTAGACGTCATGGTCGGCGATCAAACCGTCGACCGTACCGCGCAGGAGCGTGGCGAAGTGCCCGGACATCGGCGCGACCAGCAGCACGCGCGGCACCGCTCGGTCGCGCCGGCGAGCGAAGTGCAGCAGCGTGCCGAACGGCCGTGCGTCTACCGCGGTCGGGGTGGCGTCGATGTTCCACGGCGGTTTGCCGCGGCGCTCGGCGAAGCCGGTGAAGACATCGGCGCCGGCGCTGATCATGCGGGCGGGAAGCGAGTACGAGAGCGGCGAGAACGGGTTGCTGAAAAACGCCTTGGCGGCAGCCGCGGACCAGCGGGCGGGCGACAGCGCAAAATACGCCGCGTCGAAAACTTCGTAGTAGATGACGCCTCCAACCGCGCGGTTCGCCCGGACGAGTGAAAAGCACGCGTCCGAGGTCGACGGGGTCGAACTTCGAGGTTCCGGCTCTTTGCGGAAAGCCCTCGCCGTTCTAACGTAGCGCACGACGAACGTGTTTCGCGCGTCCCATCGGACTCTAGGAGGGGAAAGCGCGGCGCGGACGCGAGTATAGCCGTAATCGCTGCTCATTCGAGGTAGGCGTATGTTTGAGGGACAGGTCGCGCTGGTCACCGGAGGCACGCGAGGCATCGGTGCGGCGATTACGACGATGCTGGCGAAGAGCGGCGTTCGGGTCGCGGCCGGGTACAGCCGAGGCCAAGACGCCGCCGAAGCGCTGCAGAAGAAGCTCGAGGCCGAAGGCGGAGAGGTCTCGATCCACCAAGGGCGGGTCGACGCGCCCCTGGATTGCGCCCGGGTCGTCGCGGAAGTGATGGATCGGTTCGGCCGGGTCGATTACCTCATCAACAACGCCGGTATCACGCTCGACAAGACCGTGCGGAAGATGACCCACGACGACTGGCACAACGTCCTCAACGTCAACTTGTTCGGTGCATTCTGCATGACGAAAACGGTCCTCGAGCACATGATCGAGCGCGGCTCGGGCCGCATCGTCAACATCAGCTCGGTGATCGGCGAGACCGGCAACATCGGTCAGGCGAACTACGCGGCGTCCAAGGCCGGTTTGTTCGGCTTGACCAAGAGCTTGGCGCTCGAGATGGCGCGCCGCGGGATTACCGTGAACATCGTCGCGCCGGGCTTCATCGCGACCGAGATGGTCGAAAAAATTCCGCAAGCCTCGCTCGACACCGTGGTCGAGAAGATTCCGCTGCATCGTCTGGGGCGTCCCGAAGAAGTCGCGCGGGTGGTGCGATTCCTGCTCGAAGACGATTCCGGCTACATTACGGGCGCCGTGTACACCGTCAACGGCGGCCTCGACATGTAATGGCTGACGACACGAACGAACGCGTCTGGAAAGGCGTCGGCGAATTCATCCGCACGCAGCGAGAACTCGCGAACCTTTCGCTGCGCCAGCTTGCCGACATCGCGAAGATCTCCAACCCGTATCTGAGCCAGATCGAACGCGGTCTGCACAAGCCCTCCGCCGACGTGCTGAAGAACCTCGCGTCGGCGTTGAAGATTTCGGCCGAGACGATGTACACGCAGGCGGGCCTGCTCGAACGCACCGCCGGCGACGCCAACCAGCTCGGCCCGGGCGTGGAACAGGCGATTCGGCTTGACCCCCAGCTCAGCGCCGACCAGAAAGATACGTTGACCCGCATCTACCGCGGCTTCGTGGAGCGCGGGTAGACTCGCTTGCTTGGTGTGCCCAGCGCGGCGCTAGGTGTTGACATATACAGCATTTGCTTGATATAGTTAGCACCTCACTCGAAGCAAGCGCCGCAGGGCGCGGGAGATCACCGACTGTGCCTGCCACCTACCTCGAGACGATCGAAAAACTGCAGCAGCAGGGCCTGGAGACGCTCAAGCAAGCGCAGGCCGTTCAGATCGCCACCCTTACCTCGATCCGCGAGATCATCGGCTCGGTCCCGCTGACCCCGGCGATGCCGTCGCTCGACACGCTCCCGACGTTCGCCGAACTGACCGACGTGAGCCAGACCTTCGTCAAGCAGCTCGCCGCCCAGCAGTCGACCTACGTGTCCGAACTCGCCGGCTTTTTCTCGACGGTCCAAAAAGACGCCGCCGCGGCCCTCGACAAGGCCGTCCAGACCGCATCCACGCCGAAATAAAGCCGCGCCCGTTGGGCGCTCTGTTTGAAAACCGCTTCGAGTTCTACGGAATTCGGGCGGTTTTTTGTTGGGCTCGGACGAGGCCCGCGGCGATGAGGGCTTGCGCGACGATGTAGGCCAGCATCACGACGAACGGCGCGAACGGCGGTGCGAGCGACGGCACGAAGCGCGATAGTCCGAGGTTCGTGTCGCTGAAGAGGAACAGTACTGCGCCGGCGGCGACGAGCAGCGCGTCGCGCCGGTCGATGCGGCCGAAGAGGTTCAGCGCCGCGACCGCCATGAGCGTCACCAGCGCGCTGTACGGGACCACGACGGCACGCAGCGCGCCCAGGTGCGGCCACACGACGGCGACTCCTGCGAGCCAGGCGGCGACGTACGGCAGCGCGAGCCAAGGACGCCGCTGTACGAGTCCGACGCCCGGCGCCATCTTCGCGAACGCGAAGATGTAGGCGATTTGGGCGAAGGCGAACCAGATCGTGCCGCTCGTGAACGACGGATCGCCCGGCAAGAGCAATTCGACGTCGCCGGCGGCGCTGTAGAACAGCGCAAAGATGAGGAGCATCCCTGCGGCGTTTGGCAGCGGCAGCCGCAAGAGCGTGCTCAGCAAGAGCAGCGGCATCAGGGCGGGCTTCGTGACGAAGCGCCAGCCCTCGTTCCCTGTTGCGAGGCCGGTGAGGTCCGCCACCCCATCGAGCAAGAAGAGCAGGGTGAAGGCGTTCGCCCACGGCCTCCGCGTCAGTCGCATCCCTTGCTCCGTTGAACGAACGGGACGCCCGCTCTTGCCGCCCAAGAAGCGACGATGGCTGCGACCGGCGATGAGCTCTGCTTCTCCGAGGCGACGGAACTCGCGCGGCGCATCGCGCGGCGCGAGGTCTCCGCGCGTGAGGTGATGGAGGCGCACCTGGCGCGCGTCGAGCGCGAGAACCCGGCGCTCAACGCGATCGTCACCCTGCACACCGAGGAGGCCCTGGCGGCCGCGGATCGGGCCGACGAAGCGCAGCGGCGCGGGGAGGCGCTCGGACCGCTGCACGGTCTGCCGGTCGCGCACAAGGATCTCTTCCACACCCGCGGGATGCGCACGACCTTCGGGTCGCCGCTCTTTCGCGACTTCGTCCCGAAACTCGACAGCATCGCGGTCGAACGCCAGCGCAGCGCGGGCGCGATCGCAATCGGCAAGACCAACGTCCCGGAGTTCGGCGCCGGCTCGCAGACGTTCAACACGGTGTTCGGGGCGACGCGCAATCCGTACGACCTCACCCGGACCTGCGGCGGCAGCAGCGGCGGCGCGGCCGTCGCGCTAGCGACCGGCATGGTCGCGCTCGCCGACGGCACGGATTTCGGCGGTTCGCTGCGCAATCCGGCGAACTTCTGCAACGTCGTCGGGCTGCGCCCGTCGATCGGCCGCGTCGCGCAATGGCCCTCCGAAGACGGTTGGAGCACGCTCTCGGTCGCTGGGCCGATGGGCCGCACCGTCGCCGACGTCGCGTTGTTCCTGAGCGTGCTGGCCGGCGATGATCCGCGCGATCCGATCTCGATCCCGGGCGAGGGCGAGCGCGAGCGCTATCGCGGATCGCTCGAGCGTGATTTCCGCGGCTCGCGGGTGGCGTGGAGCCCCGATCTCGGCGGCCTGCCGGTCGAGCCGGCGGTGCGCGACGTGCTCGCGCCGCAGCGCGCCGCGTTCGCCGCGATCGGCTGCGACGTCGACGATGCGACGCCCGATTTCCGCGGCGCGGACGAAGCGTTCCAAACGCTGCGCGGGATCCTCTTCGCGAACGCGTACGGTGCGATGCTCGATCGCAATCCTTCGGCGTTCAAAGAATCGATCGCGTTGAACGTCGCCTTCGGCCGCGAACGCACCGGCGCGCAGGTTGCCGCTGCGCAGGGCTTGCGCTCGCAGGTGTTCGCGCGGATGCACGACTTCATGCAGCGCTACGAGTTTCTGATCTGTCCGGTCAACCAGGTCGCGCCGTTCTCCGTCGACCAGCCGTATCCGACCGAGATCGACGGCGTCGCGATGGAGACGTACATGGACTGGATGCGCTCGTGTTATTTCATCACCGTCACGGGGCATCCGGCGATCTCCGTTCCGTGCGGTTTCACCGCGAGCGGCTTACCCGTCGGCGTGCAGATCGTTGGCCGCTATCGCGAGGAGCTCGGCCTCTTGCAATTCGCGCACGCGTTCGAGCAGGCGACGCACGCCGGACGCCGGCGGCCGCCCAGCACCAAACCTTAACCGGAAGACGAACCGCCGCAGGCGGCAGTGCGTTATAGTGATACACGAAGCCGATCTTCGCACCCGCCGGCTCAACCGGGCGTCGCAAGTCGAAGAGGGCACCGCCGATACGTGAGGCGGGCTCTTCGTCCCGGTGCGCTAGGCCCGCCGCTCGACGAGCAGCGGTTGCGTGCCGCTGCCGAAGTAGCCGCGTTCGTCGGCAAGCCGGGAGCTCGTCAGACCGAGTCCGTCGTCGGTGAGCGTCGTGCGCGCTTCCAGCAGCACCCATTCGCCTTGCGGGTAGCGTTCGACGGCAACCGTGAGCGAGGATGGCACGAACAGCCAGCCGTCCATCGGGAGTTCGCCGCTGATGCCGTTCGCGGAATCGACGAGCAGCAGCGCGCGGTCGAGCGGCTCTATCGGTTCGCCCGCGATGAGCGGGATGCGCGCGCGGGCCCAGACCGCAGCCGGCCCGGGACCGTCCTTGCCGTTCACGTAGCGCCACTCCATCGACTCGGCGTAGCCCCAGCCGCGCAGCCAGGTGAGCGGCTCCTGCGGGCCGGGGATCGGCGGCACACGGTCCGGCGGCGTCGTGGCGGGCGGGACGCTGCCCGCCGGCTGCACGGCGATCCGCCAGGCGCGGGCCGACACCACCTCGCGGCCGCCGCTTTCGAGGACGCCTTCCAGCAGCTCGATGCGCCGGCCGGGGCGCAGCACGCGCGTGTTCACGCGCATCTCGCCGCGCGGGATCGGGCCGAGAAACTCCGAGGTGATGCGCGCGAGCCGCATGTCCTCGCGCGGGTGCGCCCTCAGCATCGCGCGCGCCAACAGCGCGGTCGGCGGGCTGCCGTGCTGCAGCCGCTCGTCCCACGGGCTCTCCGTCGCGCGGGTCGCGGTGAACGTCTGCTCGTCGAGCCGCTCGTAGTAGCCTTCCGCGGTCATCCCGATCTCTTAGCCCAGCGACCCGCTGCCCCCGCCCGATGCTGTCGCTTCGCTTACGAACCGCGACGGGTAAGCAGCCGGTAAGGCGCCATGCGTAGGATCGCCGGGCCGGGCCGCTTTTTCGCTCGGATTCGGAGGTATGCTATGGGTCTTCCTCAGGGACCGAGCTGGCCATATCCTTGGGCGCAGCCGGTCGACGTCAACATCCTCATCGTCGCGGACGGCGATCGCGTCTCGTTTTTCCCCGGCACCGACTTCAGCCTGAGCACGGTGATCGACACCCTGCGGCACACGGCGTGGTGGGTGCGCTTCAACGTGACGACGGCGCATCGCGGCACCGACCACTACGGGACGCCGGATATCCCGGCGTTCGCGTTCAACAAGGCGGGCGTCGATCTGTCCGCCTACGATGAGATCTGGTTTTTCGGCGACGACGGTCCGGATCTGACGGCTGACGAGAATGCGCGCATCGCGAAGTTCATGGACGCCGGCGGCGGCGTGTTCGCCACCGGCGACCATGACGAGCTCGGTGCGGGGATGGGCGCCGGCCTGCTGCGCGCGGGATTGATGCGCAAGTGGAAAACCGGCGGGCCGCTCGGAAATCCGCCGCCTGTCCTCGGCGCAACGCGTCACGACACGATCGTCCCGGGCCCGGATCACCACTACGACTTTTACGATCAGTCGGACGACCGTCCGCAGACGATCTCGATTCGTCCGCGCTACGGCTGGTCGCCGTTCCCGTGGATGCAGCAGACGTTCCCGCACGCGCTGCTGTGCGGGTCGAAGGGCGCGATCACGGTGCTCCCCGACCACATGCACGAAGGTGAATGCGGGCTGCCGAGCAGCTACGCGGGAAACACCGCATTCGGCGCACTCTACACGACGACGACGTGGCCGGGGACCGTGCGTCCGTCAATCGTCGCCGACGCGACCGTGACGGCCCACACCGATGACAACTACGGTGCGGTGAACGGAACGACGTTCCCCGTCATCGCGGAGTACGACGGACACGCTGCGTCGGTCGGGCGCATCGCGACGGACGCGACGTGGCACCATTGGTTCGATGTCAACCTGATCGGCGACGTCGGACCGTTCGACGCCGGCAACCACGTCCTGCCCGAAGCGATCGACGCGCAGGGCTTCAAGGCGACGACGCAAGGCAAGGCCTACCTCAATCAGATCAAAGAGTATCATCGCAACGTCGCGATGTGGCTCGCACCGAAAGCGAAGATCGCCGCGATGTTCGCCAAGGCGGTGGCCGGGCTGCCCTACGTCGCGCCGCTCAACGAGTACAGCGGCAAGGAGTCGATCCTGCTGCTGGGTACCGCGGCGCGCGACGCGATCGGCCGCGCGGCCTCACAGTGCGTCGTTGCGGAATGGATCGCCGGGTATCTGCCGCAGACGCTGCAGCCGCTCTTCGATCCGACGATCGTGGAACGCCCGCTCGGAGGGGATCCCACTCCGATGCGCGGTCTCTACCTGTACCGCGAGTTCGCGCTGGGCGGCGTCGTCCGCGAGATCTACGCTCTGCGCGCGCAGCGCTCGCTGCGCAACGCGGACGAGAAAACGCTCCACGAGGCCGTCACCCGCGGCCTGCGGTTCGGCTTCGCCGAACTGGTCGCGCACGAACGGCGTGCCGCCAAGCACACGGGGATGCTCACCGACGCCCTCGCGCAGTTCGCCTTCGTCGACGACCGCGCGCTGGCGAAGGTCTAGCCCGCCGCGCCCCTCAGCCGCGCAGCGCTGCCGCGATCGTCGCGCGCAGCCGCTGCGCGGCCCAGCTCAACCGAGCCTT
>JAQBPL010000192.1 GCA_028287545.1 Vulcanimicrobiota bacterium
ATTCGGGCGCGCTGATCTTCGTCGACAACTGCTACGGCGAATTGGTCGAAGAGCGCGAGCCGCTCGAAGTCGGGGCCGACCTCGTGGCCGGCTCGCTGATCAAAAACCTCGGCGGCGGCCTCGCGCCGACCGGCGGCTACCTCGCCGGCGGCGCCGCGGCGCTCGAAAGGATCGCGGCGCGCGTCTTCGCGCCGGGGATCGGCGCGGGCTTGGGCCCGACGCTCGGATACGGCCGGGCGCTGGTGCAGGGGCTGTTCTACGCGCCGCTGATCGTGGCCGAGACGCTGCGCGGGCTCGACTTCGCGGCGGCGCTGTTCGCCGAACTCGGCTTTGCGGTCGACCCGGCGCCCGGCGAGGCGCGCACCGACATCGTGCAGGCGATCGGCCTGGGCTCGCGCGAGCGGCTGATCGCCTTCGCGCGCGGACTGCAGCGGGCGATGCCGATCAACGCGCGTTTCGCGCCCGAGCCGGGCCCGGTCCCGGGCTACGTCGACCCGGTGATCATGTCGAGCGGGTCCTTCGTGAGCGGGGCGACGATCGAGCTCTCGTGCGACGCGCCGCTGCGACCGCCGTACGAGGTGTACCTGCAGGGCGGGGTGAGCGCCGAGCACGCGGCGCTGGGGGCGGTGCTGGCGGCCGAGGCGGTAACCGCGTGCTAGCTCGTGTCGGCCCGGTCGTCCCCGCCCGTTTTCTCTTCGCCCATGAAGCCGTAGAAGAAGTAGGTCGTGCCGTCGTCGGTCGCGACCGCGATGCGGGTGTCCTCGAGGCGCGCGGAGACGACGCGCCGGCCGACCATGGCGGCCAAGAGCTCTTTCGCCTGCATGAACTCGGCGGCGCGCAGCGCTTCGGGCTCGATCTCGAGGAGGTTGGGATCGTCTCGTTTCACCAGTGGCTTCCTTCCGGAGAGGACCGGCCGTCCGGGCCGAGCGAAGGCGGTCCAGCGATGTACGTCCTCGAGGTGATGAGCGGGCCGCTCGACGGCAAGACCTGGGCTTTTGAGCGGGAGATCACCATCGGTCGAGATGACGCGGTTGCGACCGCTTGCATCACCATCGATCGGTATATCTCCCGGAAACACGCGCGGCTCTTTGAAGAAGGGGACGGGAATCTGCGTCTGGCCGACCTGGCGAGCCGGAACGGGACCCGGGTCGGCGGCCGAACGCTGGCTGAGCCCGAACCGATCGACCTGGGTCAACCCTTCGTGATCGGCCGGACGACTTTGCGCGTTCAACGGACGTGATGTGCGCATAGCGCGAACGCCCGCTGAGGTGCGCGACGCGCTCGCTTCGGCCGAGCGCCCGGTGGGCCTCGTACCCACGATGGGCGCGCTCCATGCCGGACATCTGGCGCTTGTGACCCGGGCCCGGGAAGAGTGCCGGACCGTGGCGGCGTCGATCTTCGTCAACCCGCTCCAATTCGGGCCGAACGAGGATTTCGCGCGCTATCCGCGGGCCTTCGAGAGCGACGTCGCCGCGCTGCGCGACGCCGGGGTCGCGGTCGTCTACGCGCCGGACGTCGCGACGATGTACCCGCCCGCCTTCGCGACCGAAGTCGATCCCGGGCCGGTGGGCTCGCTGTACGAGGGAGCGCTGCGGCCGGGGCACTTTCGCGGGGTCGCGACGGTGTGCGTGAAGCTCTTCGCGACGTTCTCGCCCGACCGCGCCTATTTCGGGGCCAAGGACGCCCAGCAGGTCGCGGTGCTGCGCCGGGTCGTCGCCGACCTCGACCTCGGCCTCGAGCTGGTGGTCGTCCCGACGGTCCGCGAAGCTGACGGGCTGGCGCTCTCCAGCCGGAACGTCTATCTCGACCCGCCGCAGCGCGCCGGCGCGCCGGCGCTCCATCGCGCGCTTGCTGCGATTGTCGACGCCGTGCGGGGCGGCGAGACCGACCGCGAGCGCGCGGTGGCGCGCGGGCGCGCCGCCCTGACCGATGTCGACGAAGCCTATCTCGACGTCGTCGACCCGCACACGTTCACGCCGCTCGACCCGCTCGCGGGCGGTGGTCTCGCGATCGGCAGCGTGCGCTTCGGGTCGACGCGGCTCATCGACAACGAGCCGATCGGGGAGGCGTCGTGAACGGGCGTCGCGTCCTGCTCGGCGTGACCGGCGGGATCGCGGCGTATAAGGCGGCGGCGCTCGCCAGCCGTCTCGTGCAGCAAGGGGTCGAGCTCGACGTCGTCATGACCGAGAGCGCGGAGCGCTTCGTCGGCGCGGCGACGTTCGCGGCGCTCGCGCGGCGGCCGGTTTACACCTCGCTCTGGGACCGCGCGGATCAGATCCCGCACATCGCGCTGGCGCGCGACGCGGAGGTCGTCGCGATCGTTCCGGCGACCGCGAACGCGATCGCCTCGATCGCGCTCGGGCTCGCCCACGATTTGTTGACCAACGTCGTCCTCGCGACGCGGGCGCCGCTGGTGATCGCACCGGCGATGAACACCGCGATGCTCGAACACGAAGCGACGCAGGCGCACATCGCGACGCTGCGCGCGCGCGGCGCGACGATCGTCGAGCCGGGCGTCGGGTTCCTCGCCGAGCGCGAAGTCGGCGCCGGCCGGCTCGCGGATGAGGACGCGCTGATGGCGGCGATCGGCGGCGTGCTCTCGCGGCGGTGCGATCTTGCGGGCGAGCGCGTGCTGATCACGGCGGGGCCGACGCGCGAGCCGATCGACCCGGTTCGCTTCTTGTCGAACGCGTCGAGCGGGATCCAAGGGATCGAGCTCGCGCGCGAAGCGCTCGCGCGCGGCGCCGAGGTCGATCTGGTGCTCGGGCCGACGAACCTGCAGCCGCCGGCGGGTGCGAACGTCGTGCGCGTGACGACGGCGCGCGAGATGGAAGCGGCGGTCAACGAGCGCGCGCCGCACGCGACCGTGGCGATCGGAGCCGCGGCGGTCGCCGACTGGCGGCCCGCGACCGTGCACGAACACAAGGTGAAGAAGACCGACGAACCGCAGTCGATCGCGCTCGAGCGCAATCCCGACATCCTGGCGGGGCTCGGCGCGCGCAAAGGCGCGATGTTCCTGGTCGGCTTCGCGGCCGAGACGGAAGATTTCGAGCGCAACGCGCGCGCGAAGCTCGCGCGCAAGCAGCTCGACGCGATCGCGGTCAACGACGTCGGCGGCGACCGCGGCTTCGGCGCGGTGCCGAACGACCTGGTGCTGCTCTACGGCAAAGAGGGCCGCCGCGATCTCGGCCACGGCTCGAAGCGCGAACTCGCAGCGCGACTGCTCGACGCGATCCTCGACTTGAAGCGGAACGGGCGCGCTTAGTGCTCCTTTGCATCGACGTCGGGAACACCGAGACGAAGCTCGGCGCGTTCGACGCGGGCGGCGCGATCGTCGGAACGTGGCGCGTGACGACCGCGCGGCGCCGCACGGCGGACGAGTACGGTGTGCTGTTCGCGGCGTTCTTCTCGACGTCGCGGTTTCCGATCGACGGCGTCGAGGCGATCGTCGTCTCGTCGGTCGTTCCGGTCGTCGATCGTCCGCTGGCGGAAGGCTGCGAGAAATACTTCGGCGTGCGGCCGTCGTTCTTCACGGCCGCCGAGCAGCAGTCGATCGTCGTGCGCACCGACCGGCCGCGCGAAGTCGGCAGCGACCTCGTCGCGGCCGCGATCGGTGCGATGCAATTCGTCGGCGCCCCGGCGATCGCTGTCAACTTCGGAACGGCCACCACCTTCGGCGCGATCGACCGCGACGGGGCGTACGTCGGCGTCGCGATCGCCACGGGCTTGCAGGTCGCGCTCGACGCGCTGGTCGGCCGTACGGCAAAGCTGCCGCAGGTCGCGCTGGTGGCGCCGGAATCGGCGATCGGGCGAGATACGGTCGCCTCGATTCAGTCCGGCCTGATCTACGGGACGGTCGGCCAGACGGAAGAGCTGGTCCGCCGCATTCGAGCCGAGATCGGGACGGATGCGAGGGTGATCGCCTCGGGCGGCCTGGCATCGGTCGTCGCCGCCGAGACCCGCGTAATCGATCGCGTCGAGCCCCACCTCGTCCTCCACGGACTGCGGACCCACTACCTCCGAGCCACGCAGGGCTCGCCGTCACCCTGAGCGCGCCCCCCATCATTGCTCGGGGTGACGGGGGGCCTCGTGTGGTAGAATCCCCTGTCGTGATCCCTCCCCGTCACCCCGAGCTTGTCGAGGGGCCCCTGTCGTCCACCGTTCCGCCGCTGCGCATTGGGCCCATCGAGGTGTGGCCTCCGATCGTGCTTGCGCCGATGTCGGGAGTGACGAACCGTACCCTGCGGGCGCTCTACAAGCCGTTCGGGTTCGGGCTGACCGTCACCGAGTTCGTCTCGTCCAACGCGCTGCAGTACGGCGCGAAGCGCACGATGGAGATGATCGACCAGCACGGCGTCGAGAAGCCCGTCTCGACCCAGTTGTGGGGGAGCGACCCCGCGATGATGGCGCAGGCGGCGAAGGTCGTGCGCGAGTGCGGTGCCGACATCGTCGACATCAACTTCGGCTGTCCCGCGCCGAAGGTCACCAAGACCGACGGCGGCAGCGCGTGCCTGCGCGACGTCGACCGCTGCGAGGCGATCATGAAGGCGGTCGTCGACGCGGTCGACTGTCCGGTGACGATGAAGATGCGCCTCGGCTGGACCGAGAACGATCTTGTGTTCGTCGAGGTCGCCAAGCGCGCGCAAGCGGTCGGCGTGCAGGCGCTCACGCTGCACGCGCGCACCGCGAAGCAGTTCTACAAAGGGAGCGCGGACTGGTCGAAGATCGCCGAGCTCAAACGCGCCGTCGACATCCCGGTCATCGGCAACGGCGACCTCGCCGACCCGTACGACGCGATGCG
>JAQBPL010000080.1 GCA_028287545.1 Vulcanimicrobiota bacterium
GTTACTTGATGCCTTCTTTGGTTCGCTTGTAGGGGATTTTGCCGGAGCGGACTTCGTTGAAGGCGGTCGAGACGGGTTTGTTCGGGTTCACGCGCTCGGTGAGGGGCGGGGCGCCGTTGTTGAGCTGCTTGGCTCGCTTCGTGACGACGTTGACCAAGGAGAACTTCGAGTCGACGTGCTTGAGCAGCCCGTCGAGATCGCCGAATACGCTGTCGCTCATGTGTTAGCTGTCTTCCAATTCTTTGAGTCGGTTGTCGGGGTAACGATGGATGCGATACCGTTCGGCTCGCACGATCGCTTCGAGCAGGTCGACCGCCCCTTGCGGCTGCGCCTCTTCGTTGATCACCAGGTAGTCGAAGTGCCGCACGAAGGTGAACTCTTCGTGCGCGATCTCCAGCCGTGAGGTGATCTGCTCGTTGGTTTCGGTGCGCCGCGCCTCGAGGCGAGAGCGCAGGTGCGAGAACTTGTCGGGGACGATGAAGATGAGGACGGCGTCCCCGAACGCGCGCTTGACGGCAAGCGCTCCGTTGACTTCCGGCTTCGAGACGACGTCGTAGCCGGCCCGAAGGGCTTCATCGATGAACGAGCGCGGGGTTCCGTAGAGGTTCCCGTTGTACTCGCGCGTCTCGAGAAATCCGCCGGCGGCGCGACGGCGTTCGAACTCCGCCCGGTCGAGAAAGAAGTAGTCGACGCCGTCGCGCTCGCCGGCGCGCGGCTGGCGGGTCGTGGCGGAAACGGAGTACAAGAGCCGCTCGTGACGGGCCTTGAGACCCTCCACCAACGTGTCCTTCCCCGCTCCTGACGGGCCCGACACGACGAACAACAGACCGGGCCCGGTCAGAACGCCTACCTCCTCTTCGGGGCCAAACCGGATAAATACGCAGACGCCGGGAAAGCACCTCCCCGCCTTATGACGACTGATTGGATCCTGATCCGGTGCGCGGCGGCCGAAATCGAGCACGCGCTGCGCGGGGGACGGGTGACCGACGTCGGGCTGCTCGACGACGGGCGGGTGGCGGTCCGCTTCGGCGGCCTGCGGCACGGCAAGGGCGACGCGAAGGGCCGCTCCCAGGTGACCCTGGCCGCCGATCCGTTCGGAGCGCCGCCGGTCGTCACGCTCGAGGACCTCGAGCTCGCGCTCGCCGTCGACCCGGGCTGGCTGCGGACGGTCTCGACCACCCTGCGGGGGATGCGCCTGCTCTCGGTGCGGGCCCGTCCGGGCGATCGGGTGCTCGTGCTGACGTTCGGCACGGCGTCCCGCTTCGGGGTCGAGAGCGAGTCGCGCTTCGTGCTCGAGCTCGTGCCGCGGTACGGCAATGTCGTGCTGCTGCGCGACCGGGTCGTCGTCGCGGCGGCCAAGCAGTTTTCTCCGGCCGAAAACGAGGCGCGCTCGGTGCAGGTCGGACTACCCTACGAGCCGCCGCCGCTCCAGGCGGCGACGCTCGACCTCGCCGGCTTCACCCAGGCCCTCGAAGGAAGCGATGCCAAGGCTCGCAGCCGGGCACTCGGCGGCTATCTCCCCGAGCTGCCGCGCCTGCTCGCCGTTTCGCTCGCGACCGAGGCGGAGACGAAGCCGTGGAGGTCGGCCGCGGAACTCGCGGCCTGGCTCGAGGCTCGCGCTCGCGCCCTCATCGAGGCAGCCAAGGGCGACGCCGCCGAACGCGGGGACATCCACGTCTACCGCGACGAGCGCGGCGCGATCGTCGCGGCGCACGTCTTTCCGCTCACGCTGGCGACCCCGGCTGCACATACGACCTCCTCGTCGCTGCTCGGCGTCTTCGCCGAGGCGCGCGCTGCCGCGCTGCGCGTGCAGCGGGGCGACGCGACGGAACGCCGCCGCGCCGCGCTGCTGGCGCGCGTCGCACGCCGGCTGCGCGCGACGGAGGAGGAGCTCGCGTCGGTCGCGGTCCGATCGGCCGACGACGCGGAACGCGAACGCCTGCGCACCAGCGGCGACGCGCTCTATACGCACGCGCACGAGATCGCCGCCGGCGCGACCTCGTTCGTCCCCGCGACCAACGCGGCGCTGCGCATCGAACTCGATCCCGACCTCGACGCGAAGGAGAACGCGCAACGCTACTACGCGCGCTATCGCAAAGCGGCCGACGCCCTGCCGCATCTCGAGCGGCGCCGCGCCGCGCTAGTCGGCCGTCGCGAAGCGCTCGACGTGCTCGCGTTCGAAGCGGAGCGCGCCGACGCGGCGACGCTCCCCGAACTCGAGGCGGCTCTCGACGCGCTCGAAGGGCGTCCGCCGCAGCGCGGTGCCGCGGCCGCCTCCCGCAAGCGCGCGCCGCTGCGCATCGAACGGCCGTCGGGAGCGCGCATCTACGTCGGCCGCTCGCCGCGCGAAAACGATGAGGTCACGTTCCGGATCGCGCGCCCCGACGACCTGTGGTTTCACGCGCGCGGCATGCCCGGATCGCACGTCGTGCTGCAGGCGCCGCCCGGGTCGGGTCCGGCGCCGGACGATGTTGATGCGGCGGCCGATCTGGCCGCGACGCACAGCAAGGGGCGCGCTGCGCCGCGCGTGGACGTCGACTACACCCAGCGCAAACACGTGCGCAAGCAGCGCGACGGCGGTCCGGGCCTGGTGTGGTACACCAACGCGCAAACCTGCGTCGGCCGCCCCGCGAGCTGAGCGCCGGTTTAGCCTAAGGCGGCGCGGTAGGCGCGAACCTCGGCGGCGACGCGCGCGTACGCGGCGTCGATGGCGTCGGCGCTCTCGCGCGCGCCGGAGAGATCGCCCTCGCGAGCGCGCTCGTCGAGCGCGGAGGCCAAGCCCATCACGACGTTCGCGCCGATGTTGCCGGAGCTGCCTTTGATCGAATGCGCCGCGCGCCGAACGACCTCGGCGTCGCCGCGCGCGATGCCGTCGGCGAGGGCAAGCCGATGCTTCGCCCCCGTCTCCAGCGCCAAGTCGAGCAAGTCCGCGATCCCCGCGGCATCGTCTTCGAACGCCTCGACGAGGCGCGAAAGATCGAGAATCTGGCTATCCGGCAACACCGATTCCATCCACGTAACGTTCCACGGCCGCACGCAGCGCCGCCAGCTGCACGGGTTTCGCGAGGTAGTCGTCCATCCCCGCAGCCAGACACTCTTCGCGGTCTCCCTCGAGGGCGTTCGCCGTCATCGCCACGATCGGGATGTGCCTTCCGCTGCCGGCTTCGACGCGGCGAATCTCGCGGGTCGCTTCGAACCCGTCGACGTCCGGCATCTGGCAATCCATCAGCACCAGCCCGTAGTCGCCCCGCCCGACGGCGTCGATCGCCTCGCGGCCGTTGGTGACCGCGTCGGCGGAGTAGCCGATCTTCTTCAGCTGCTGCAACGCCAGCTTGCGATTCACCGGATTGTCTTCGGCGATTAAGATCAGCAGCGTGTCGTGCCGCAGGGGCAGCTCCTGGGTATCGGCCTGCCGCGCACCGGCTTGGACGGTGCCTCCAATCGCCGAGACCAGCGCGTCGTGGAGGATCGCCTGACGGATCGGTTTGCGCACGACGGCGGCGAAGCCGCGCGCCCGCGCGTCGACGGCGGCGGAGGCTTCTTCCGCCCCGGTGACCAGCACTATCGGGACCATCTCGAGCCCGGCGAGCGCGCGCATCCGCGTCGCAAAAGCGTAGGCGTCGCCGGCGGCGCGCCGGTCGACGAGGATCGCGTCGAAGGGACTGTGCCGCGACGCCATTGCGCGCGCGAGCTCGAACGCGTGCGCGGCGTTCGCCGTGCTCGACGCGACCGCGCCCCAAGCCAGGAGGTACTGGTCGACGACTTGCCGCGCGACGGTCTCCTCGTCGACGACCAGAATCCGCATCCCGCGCAGCGCGTCCGCGCCTTCGCGCTCGTCCTCGAGAACCCGCGGCAGCGGGATCGTGAACCAGAACGTGGAGCCGCGTCCGAGGCTGCTGTCGAAACCGATCCGGCCGCCCATGAGCTCCACGATGCGGCGCGAGATCGACAGGCCCAGGCCCGTGCCGCCGAACCGGCGGCGCGTCGACTGATCGGCTTGACGGAACGGCTCGAACAGCCGCTCCGCGACGGCCGGCGCGATTCCCGGTCCGGTATCGGTCACCGAGAAATGCAAGAACGCGTCGTCGCCGTCGATGTGATCGACGACGGCGCGCACCGTCACGCTGCCGCCGGCGGTGAACTTCACGGCGTTGCCGAGCAGGTTCAAGAGCACCTGACGCAGCCGGTCGGCATCGCCGATCACGCGCCGCGGGACGTCGGGCGCGACGTACGTCGAGAGCGAGAGTCCTTTCTTGCGGGCCGCGGCGGCCAAGATGTCGGTGGCGTTCTCGACCGCGACGACCGGCGAGAACGGGACCGCTTCGAGATCCATGCGGCCCGCTTCGATCTTCGAGAAGTCGAGGATGTCGTTGACGATCGCGAGCAGCGACTCGGCCGAATCGCGCACCGTCATCGCGTAATCGTGCGCCTCTTCGGAGAGCGGGGTCTGCATCAGCAGCTCCGACATGCCGACGACCGCATTGATCGGCGTGCGGATTTCGTGGCTCATCGTGGCGAGAAACTGCGCCTTCACGTCTGCCGCTTCGATCGCGCGGTCGTGCGCCGCGCGGATCGCTTCTTGGGCACTCTTGCGCTGGGTGATGTCGCGGACGATGAGGATCGTCTCGGCGAGGTCGCGCGCCATGTCGCGGCCGCGCGCAAGCTCGATCGGAAAGACGTTATCGTGCAGATCGCGGCCCTCGGTTTCGACTACGGCCGCGTCCGGCATCGACGTCACCTCCGCGAAGTCGGGGATCAGCCGCGAGATCGGCGTACCGGTGAGGTCTTCCGCGGCGAAACCGAACATCGCGGCCGCTGCCGGATTCACCGAGACGACGCTGCCGCGCAGATCGACCACGATGAGCGCGTCTGTCACGCCGTTGACGATACCGCGCAGCCGGCGCTCGCTGCGCGCCAGGACGTGCGTGAGGCTGTTCGTTTCGACCAGCAGCGCGAAGACGAGGAACGTCGTCGCGATAACGATGTCGATTCGCGAGAGATACCAGCCGACGGTGTATCGCCCGCCTCCGACCGCGTTGATCAGCG
>JAQBPL010000085.1 GCA_028287545.1 Vulcanimicrobiota bacterium
TCGGTCGATTTTCGCAAGGAGTTCGCCGTCGTGCTCCTGATGGGTCCGCACAAGGAAACCGGCTACACCCAAGTCGTCGAAGCGATCCGGGCCAACAGCGACCGGGTGCGGATCGTCGCCTTCGAACGGCCGCCGCTGGACGGCGGCGAGCCGGCGCCCAGAGAATACCGGACGTACACGATGTGGATCGTCCCGAACGCCGTGTACCGAAGCGGCTCGAAGGTGGAAGTGGTCTCACCCTCCGGCGAGGCGATCGCCTCGACTACTCTGCGATAGTGGGTCCCGACAAGCAGCTCGACGGCGCCGTTCTCCGGGCGAACGCCGCGGCGTTCGCCGCGCTCGGCGCTCCGGTGGCGGCGGTCGTGAAGAACGACGGATACGGCTGGGGAGCCCGGCGGCTCGCCCGCGAGCTCGACGGCGTGGTCGAATCCTTCGTGGTCGGCGACCTCGACGAGCTCGGCGCCCTGCGGCCGGCGACAGCGAAGCCGGTGCGCCTGTTGAGCGACGCGCCGCCGGGGATGCTCGGGCGCGTGCTCGACCTCGGGGGCATCCCGAACGTCTCGACCCGTAACGCGCTCGCTGAAGCGGCCGGCGAGGCGGCCCGGCGCGGCGGCCTCACCGTGCGGGTCGGCGTTGTCGACGCCGCCGGCTGGTACGCCATCTCGCCGCAGGAGGCCGGGTCGTTCGCGGCCGCCGTTGCCGAGGCGGGACTCGCGGTCGAGCTGTGGACCCACATCTCCTCGGCGACCCGCGCCGGCGCCATGCTCGACGCCTTTCTGGCGGCGCAGCGGTCCTTCGAGGCGGCCGGGGTCCGGATCGTCTCGCTCGATGCGGCCGCAACCTCAGCCGCTCGGCGCGGGCTCGCTTTCGATCGTTTGCGAGTCGGCGTCGGCCTCTTCGGTTCCCGCCTGGGCGCCTCGGTGGACACGGCCTGCGCGCTGCACGTCAATGCGACAATTGTGCGAAGGATCGGCCCAGGCGAGCGGCCGTGGGCCGGGTACGGTGATACACCGATCCCGGCGAACCGTACCGCGGTCGTGCTGCGTTGCGGCTACGGCGACGGATTGCCGCGGGGATTCTCTGGGAGTGCCGATATCCTTTCCGTAGGTATGCAATATACAGTGCGCTTGACGAGCGAAGACCGGGACCCGTGCCGACTGATCGGCCGGGATGATGACGTGGACGCGCTCGCGGAGCGGGCGGGGATCAGCCCGCACGAGCTCGTGATCGGCTTGGCGCCCCGGTGACCATCGACACGCTCACCCGCTTCGGCGGGAAAATCACGCGCCTCGGCATCGTGCTGAGCCCGGACGGTTCTCCGGAAGAGATGGAAGGCGTGCTCAACCCCGCGAGCGCGATCGCGCGCGACGGTACGCTGCTCCTCTATCCGCGGGCCGTGGCGCACGGCAACGTCTCGCGGGTCGGCTTGGCCGAAGGGACGCGCGACGGCGAAGAGCTCTCGTTCGCGCGGGACGGCTTCGCGCTCGTTCCGGACGCGCCGTACGAACTCCGCACCGCACCCGGCGGCATGGGCTGCGAGGATCCGCGCGTCACCTTCATCCCGGTGCTCGACCGCTACGCGATGGCGTACACCGCGTTTGGTCCGGACGGTCCGCGCATCGCGGTCGCGCTGTCGGAGGACGGATATCACTGGAAGCGCTTGGGCCTCGTGCGTTTCGCGCCGGCGCTCCATCAAGGCGACGACAAGGACGGCGTGTTCTTCCCCGAGCCCGTGATCTCGCCTGAGGGCGTCCGGTCGCTGGCGCTCTATCATCGGCCGATGCTGCGCCTCTCGACGATGGATGGCCGCGGCGCGATTCCGACGCTGCTCGACCTCCCACCGGCGGAGCGCGAATCCACGCGCATCGGGTACGTCCCGCTCGAGCCCGTGCTCCGCGACGTGAACAACCTGCTCGACGTGCATGAGAGCGCGCTGGTGCTGTCGCCCGACTCGCCGTGGTGCCGCATCAAGACCGGCGCCGGCACGCCGCCGGTGCGCATCGCCGAAGGCTGGTTCTCGATCTTCCACGGCGTCGATGCGAAAGACGCCGGCGGAGGCAACTACCGGATGCAGTACAGCGCAGGCTTCGTCGTCCACGATCTCGAGCGGCCGCACATCGTGCGCTACCGCTCGGAGACGCCCGAGATGGTCCCCGAAGGCATCGACGAGACGCACGGCATCGTGAACAACGTCGTGTTTCCGACGGCGATCGTCCCGATCGGCGACCGCGAGTACGAGTTCTTCTACGGGATGGCCGACGCGCGGATCGGTCGCGCCCGGCTCGAACTCGGCGAGCCGTTCGCGGACGTGGAGGGGCCTGCCGCGTAGCCGGCCGCGGAACATGCCGCTGCACGGGATGGGACGCTACTACCTCATCGCGACGCTGATCGTCGTCGTGCTCGGGAGCATCGCGTTCGCCCACCGGCTGGCGACGCTGCGGGAGTTCGACGTGACGGCGCGCGCGACCGGAACCCCGACGCCGACGCGCGGCAGCGGCGAGACGCCCGGGGTACCGTTCGGTGATTTCA
>JAQBPL010000099.1 GCA_028287545.1 Vulcanimicrobiota bacterium
AGCAGGTTCGTCACCCGCGGGCCGCCGGCGATCAGCAGGATCCCTTCGCGCACGTTCTCGGCCTCGAGCAGCTCGGCCAGCGCCGTGAAGTTCGCGATGTCGCTCCCTTTCTGCGTCACGACTTGCGAAGCGAGGATCGCGTCGACCTCACGCTCCTTCGCGAACCGTACCAGGTCTTCGACCGCGATCTGGCTGCCCAGGTTATACACGTCGAAGCCGTGATACCGCTCTAGACCGTAATCGCCCTTGTAGCCCTTCATGTTGAGGATCGCGTCGATACCGACCGTGTGGGCGTCGGTGCCGATGCACGCACCGACGACGCGCACCTTGCGACCGATGCGAGAAGCGATCAGCGCGTCGACGCCGTCCATGTCGAGCGCGTCGCGCGAGGCGGACGGCGCGGCGATCGTCGAGACATCGATCGAGACCGGCGTGCGCGCATAGACGACGAAGAACGAGAAGTTCGCGGCGATCGCGCGCCCTTCGACGACCGACACCTCGCCGAAGCCCATCTTCGCAACGAGCTGGCGCGCGGCTTCGTCGGCGGCTTCGTTCCAGGGGATGGGCAGGGTGAACGAAAGCTGCACCGCCCCGTCGTCGAGCGTGTCGCCGTACGGTTTGACGAGGCTCATGGGAGGGTTTGTTCAGCGACGGAGCGCGCTTTCCGCCCGCGGTTTGTTCGGCCGCCAAAGCGGGCAAAGGGCGGCGCTTAAAACGGCCGCAGATCGAAGCTCCGTTGCCGCTTGGCGGAAAGGGTCTCGTTCACGAGCCGGATTCGGTCGTCGACAACCGGCACACCGGCGCCCAGCAGCAAGCCGTCAGCTCCGATCCGATCGTGATAGTGGAGCACGGCCGGCGGATCCGGCGGCCCGTCGCTGGAGACTACCGGGAGATGCGTTGGGCAATTCGCTGCCACGGGGAGCGGTTTGATCGGGAGGTCGAGCTCCCAGGTCGCGAGCCCGAACGCGATCTGATCCGCCGGCGCGAAGCAGCCCTCGAGAAGCGGACCCTGCTCGAGGCACCACAATACCCACTTCTCCCAACGCGGGGCGAGTTCGTCGAACAGGTCGGTCTCCAGCACGTACATCCCACCGTTGCAGTTGTTGACGAAGGTCGGCTCGGTGCTATGTGTGCAGCGTGTGGTCGCGGGAAGCCGAGTGAATCCGGCCCGCCGATAGAGCTCCTGCAAGAGATGAAGCGGAGGGTTCGGATGATCCACGGTCTTAGCAGCTATGCGCGCCGTGCCGATCCACTCGTCGATCGGCGCACAAAACGCGACGTCGGTGTCGCAGAGAACCGCGTAACGGCTGGCGCGCAGCTCAGGGGTGCGCAATTGCCGCAGCTTGTTGCAAAGCGTCCCGTCACCAAATCGATCGACGATCGCGCACGCGATGCCGCGTTCCGAGACGAAGCCCAACGCTTCGGAGCTCCGCTCTCCCTCCACCACGTGAACGAAGAGATCGGAGCTGCGCACGTTGCCGAGCTCGAGCAGCGTCGTGATCCATATCGCGAGCTGGTTCAGGTATTTCGAATTCGGCTCGACGACGCACGAATAGACAACCGACAAGTCAGCACTCCCACCCTTTAGCAGGTCGCATCCGTTCGCGGCATGCGGGCGGGTTCCGCCAAGGAGATGTTCGGACGAGCGGTCTTTTGTGTCGTAGTGACAAATACCACAGGTCAGCGAGCCGCAGCCACTTCCCCGCCGGCAAGCGCGTCGGCAAACGGGTTCCAATACGACGCGTCTTTCGCGAAGACGCCGTCGTAGCCTCGACCGCCGTCGCGCGGACGGCGCACGTCGGCGAACGTCCCGCCCTCGATCGCCGCCATGAGGCCGCGCTCGGCGACGCCTTCGAGGATGCGCACCGAGCCGGCGAGCACATCGTGCGCGCGCCGCTCGATCTTGCCGCCGGGCTTCACGTCGATTTCGTCGCCGAAGCTGCGCGCGGTGCTCATGACGTACTTCGCGTTCTCGAGCGCGAGCGCGCGGTCGCCGAGGAACGGCGTGTGGATCGCCTCGGTCAGCATCCCGCACAAATGGATCGTCTGGTGCGTCATGACCGACGTCAAATTGAACATCGCGTCGATCAAGTGCCCCTTGAAGATGTTGCCGGTCATGTGCTTCGTCGGGGGCATGTACTTGAGCGGGGCCTCGGGAAAAATCTGCCGCGCCAGCTGAGCCTGCGCGAGCTGGAACAGGAAGCCGTCCTCGAGATCGGGGTCGATCTCGTACGCGTCCCCGAGTCCCATTTGACGGACCGGCAGTCCGGCGCGCAGCGCGAACGCCTCGTTGATGAACTGCGAGGCGAGCACGGCCGGTGCTTGCTCCACGGCGTCGGCCGTGGTGAGGTATTTGTCCTCGCCGGTGTTGATGATGATCCCGCTGCGCGCGTTTAGCTGGCGCGAGAAGTGCTGGTCGACAAACGTGCGCTGCATGTTGATGTCGCGGAAGAGGATCCCGTACATCGAGTCGTTGAGCAGCATGTCGAGCCGTTCGAGCGCCGCCGTGGCGGCGATCTCGGGCATGCACAATCCGCTGGCGTAGTTGGTCAGCATCACGTAGCGCCCGAGCCGCTCGGAGACTTCGTCGAGCGCGGCGCGCATGATGCGGAAGTTCTCTTGCGTCGCGTACGTGCCGCCGAAGCCTTCGGTCGTGGCGCCGTACGGCACGTAGTCTAGCAGCGACTGAGCGGTGGAGCGAATAACGGCGATCACCTGCGCGCCGGCTTCGGCCGCTGCGACCGCGGCGGTACGATCTTCGTAGATGTTGCCGCTGGCGACGATCACGTACAGCAGCGGCGGTGCGCCTTGTGGCAGCCGGGTAAGCAGCCCCTCGCGCGCCGTGCAATTCGCGTCGATCCGCGCCAAGCCGCCGTCGATGAACGGCCGCAGTGCGGCCCGAAGCGCGGTCTCGGGCGTGCCGGCCGGATCCGCTAGGGCCTCGCCGGCGGCGACTGCCTCGGCGACCTGCTGCGGAGTGCGGCCGGTCTCGGCGATCGCCGCGCCGAGCACGCGCGCGACCCCCACCTCGCGGACGGGGACCGCGTCTACCAGCCGGTTCGGCAGCGGGATCCCGTCGCCGTCGACACCGTCGATTCCGCACAGGCGCGCGATTGCGCGTTCGACGCTGACCGTCGAGTGGCGTGCGATGAAGACCGCGATCGGGTCGACGATCGCAGAGGCGAGGCGCCGCGCGCTCGCGACGGCCTCACGATCGATCCGCAATTCCATGCTGAGCGAAGGATTCCGGGTCGGTCGAGGGCGTTCCGCCAGCGATTCGTTCGGCGGCCGTGCCAGGCCGGACCGTAGGTTACCCGCGCTTCGTTACGCGAAGGTATGTGGTGAGGGCGTGCACGACTCTCGAAAAGTTTTCAGTCGCGACGGAAAAGAAGGCACGAAACTTATCCGCCGCTCCAGTTCTTCTTCCGCCGCGTCAACGAGTTGCAGATCCAGCTCGTTCGCCCGCTCGAGTTGCCGGAACAAACCTTCGCCGCAGCGGTCGCTCAGCAGCTGTACTCTCTTGGCGAACGGTACCGCCGCTCGAGCTACGTTGTGCGCCGTGTAATGCAGCCGAAGATCGGGAAATGCCGGCGCCATGAAGTACTCTGCGGCAGCGAGACTCTCGTCGAGGCGGTTCACGAGTGCGAGCATGGCAGATTTCCGGACCACCCGAATCGCTCGCTCGAGATCGTCCACGTCCGCCGGTCGAAATCCGTCGCTGTTCGCTAATGTTCTCGTTTGAAGGTTCATCGCTTGGTCCGGGTACTTCTCGAGAAGGGTTCTCAAAAATTCGGGAAGATCCAGAGAGTGCGCGAGTCGGACGAGTGAGTTCGTCGGTGGTGTCGTGCGGAAGAACGTGTAGAGAGACTCTAACCGGTCGAGCGGATGTCTGACGGGACAACAGTCGAAGAAACGAATCGAGGAACTCGGCGGAACCGGGAATCGGAAGTGATGGCTCGACAATGCGCGCGCCGAGGGCGTTGCCGCTAGGAAGGCTGTGAGATCGTCAGGGGTGATATGTCCGTTCGGCGAGTTTCGGTGAACGTCATAGAACCCGTCGCCGAATTCCCGCTCCAGAATTGAAGCAATCGTCATTCCCGCATTCTTCATGATGTGGTAGTGAACGATTACAAAGCGATTTGGCGTATGATCCAGGAGGACCCGTCGCTCCATATT
>JAQBPL010000105.1 GCA_028287545.1 Vulcanimicrobiota bacterium
TCGTCCTGCTCGAGGCGGAACGCTGCGGCGCGGGCCCGAGCGGCCGAAACGGCGGCTTCCTGCACGGCTACTGGGCGGGCATCGGCCGCGCGCGGTCCGTGCTCGGCGAGCGAGGCGCGCTTGCCGTCGCGCGCGCCGGAGAAGGAATCATCCTCGCCGTCCGCGCGCTCGGCGCCGACGTCTGGCTGCATGAGAGCGGAATGCTGAGCGTGTCGACGACGCCTGCGCAGGATCGCGCCCTCGACGACTCGGTGGAGGCGGCCGCCGCCGTCGGCGCGCCGGAGCAGGCGGTGCCTCTCGGCCCGGACGAGCTCGCACAGCGCATCCAGTCCCCGGTCTTCCGCCGCGGCGTGTTCTTCCCCGAGTGCGCGACCGTGCAGCCGGCGCGGCTCGTGCGCGTGCTCCGGCGCAAGGCCATCGACGCAGGAGTCGCCGTGCACGAGCGAACGCCCGTGCGGCGCGTCGAGGATCTGCGCGGCGCGAAGGCGGTCGTCGTGGCGACGAACGCGGCCGCGAGTGGGTGGCGGCCTGTGCGCCGCCACGTGACGAACTTCGGCTCGTACGTCGTGCTGACGGAGCCTGTGCCGGACCTCCTCGCCGAGATCGGCTGGACCGGCGGCGAGGCGGTCGTCGACGGACGGATGTTCCTCCATTACTTCCGCACGACCGACGACGGCCGCGTCGTCATGGGGAGCGGCAGCGGGCCGATCGGCTTCCGCGGCCGCGTGGACGCGCGCTTCACGGACGATGCCGCCACTGCAGCGCGTGCAGAAGCCGGCCTGCGCCGTCTGCTGCCCGGCCTCGCGCGCGCCAAGGTCGAACGCGCATGGGGCGGCCCTATCGATGTCTCCGCCGATCACCTACCGTTCTTCGGGACGGTGGCAGGAACGCGCATCCACTACGGGCTCGGCTACTCCGGCAACGGCGTCGGCCCGAGCTGGATCGGCGGACAGGTCCTCGCCTCGCTCGCGCTCGGCCGTGACGACGAGTGGTCGTCGCTTCCGCTCGTGCGCCGGCCGCCGTCGCTGCCGCCGGAGCCGCCGCGGGTGAGCGGCGTCTGGTTGACGATCGCACCGGTGCGCGCGTCGATCGTGGCGAGGATGATGACCTCCGAGCCGACCACGATGTTCGAGCGCAGGACGATGCCGTTCGCCAGACCGTTCGGCGCGAAGACGCGGCGATCGTACCCGATGTCGTTGCGCGCGGCGAACACGTTCAAGCGCCGCGTCTGCCCGTTGAGGTCGAGCCGCACGCCGTCGACGAGCTGATCGAAACCGCCCAGCGTGCCCTCGCCGGTCGTGCGCGCGCGGAATTCGCCCCATTGCGCGGTCATGCGGCCGCTGTCGAGGCGGGCATAAAGATGGTCGCGTGAGAGCGCGTCGTCGCGCAGGCTGCTCGCATCGCCGGTGATCATGTACGGCCGGTCGTTGGGATTGCCGTCGTACGCGCCGCCGTACGCCGGGCTGCGCTGCAGCCGGTCGCCGGTGTCGTAGGCGAACGTCGCGAGCGACGTGCCGAGCGCGCCGGTTCCGAACACCGCGATGCGGCCGCGGCGCGAGTTCGTGCCGTTCGGTTCACCGTCGGCTTGATTCGGCAGACCCGGCACCGCGCCGGCACCGCCCGTCACGAGGCCGGTCACAAACGGTTTGCGCAAGTTCGGCGCGAGGAAGACGCGGGTCTCGTGCGCGATGTCGCCGGACTGCACGCGCAGCACGAGGTCGCCGGGCGTCAGACCCGGGATCAGCTTGACGATCGCGGTGCCGTCGCCGCCGAGCGGGACGTCGACGGACTGGCGAATGGCGAGCGGCGCTTGCGGATCGGATTGCGGCGACGACGACGCCAGCGGCACCGGCGAGGCGGAGTCCGGCAACGGAGCATCTTTGAGGCGTTCGAGCCGGGCGTCGCCGGAGACGAGGCTCACCTGCACGCGGCTCCCGGCGTTCGCATGGTGTCCCCACGCGTCGGTGCCGGCGATCCGCAGGCGGTTTTCGCTCGTCCCGTCGGCGCGCAGCGGACCGCTGGTGTCGACGGTCAGGCGTACCGCGCGGCCCGGCCCGAAAACTTGGTGGAGGGTCGTCGCTCCGCGGGCGCCGTTGATCCCGAGCGGCGTGATCGCGACCGTGTTCGGCCCCGGTTCGAACGGAACGCCGTAGTAGACATAGCGCGTCTCGCCGGTCTTGTTGTTCACGGTGCGGCGGCCGATGTGCGAGAACGGCACGACCTCCGCGCCGACCTTCACCTCGACGCCGGCGCCGGCGACCGTCGCGACCTCGACCGACGTCGTGAGCCCGTCGGCGACGGCGTCGTCCGCTGGGCCGATCAGCGACGCGGTGAGCCCGTCGGTCGCGGTAAAGGTGAGGTGGGTGAGGTCACCGGCTTGCGGGCCGGCCGAATCCGACGGCGGCGGCGACGGCTGCGCCAACGCCAGCGGTTCGCCGGACGATTCGGGCTGCGCCGCTCCTTCCGCGGCGTATGCTCCCCTGATCTCGCCGGCCGCATCGAAGTCGACCGACGAGAGGAACAGGCCGGCGATCGCGAACGCGACGCCCAATCGCCGCAGACGGCCGCGCCCGATCATGGCAGCGGCTCCAGCGCGAAGTTCACGTCCTGCATCAGCCCCGCGTCGAACACGCCGTGGACTAGTCGCACGAGGCTGCGGCTGCTGTCGAACCGGCGATCGTCGTACGCGCGCACGGTGAGCGGAATCGTCGTCGGGTCGATGCGCAGCACGTGCTGGCCCGGGTGCACGGAGGGGAACGTGAAGCGGCCGTATTTGTCGGTTTGGACCGACGAGCCGTCCTCGAGGTAAATTCGCACGCCGGCGACGCCGGTGTCGCCTTCGCGGAAGTGCCCGGTGCGCAGCGCGTCGGCGAACACCCGGCCGGTGATTACGATCCGCCCTCCGAGCGCGCCCGGCACGACGCGCGTCTCAGCGGTCGCCGAGGCGCCGACGTGCGTCGTTCCGGCGAGCGCGTCGACGTCGACGACGTTGACCAGCGACGCGTTCTCCGACACGTTCGGCATGACGACGCACGCGTACGTGATCGTGTGCGATGCGGTCAGGTTCGCGAACGTCCAGGTGAGCGTGCGGCCCGCGCGCACCGGTTCGACGGGAACGTTGTCGACGCGCGCCGTGCCGGGCGCGTAGGCGACGCCGGCGGGCAGCGTGTCGACGACCTTGGTCGCGCCGAGCGCCGGACCGCCGGATCCGACCTGCACCGTGTAGACCAGCTTGTCGCCGCCCGACGCGACGTCGCGGTCGACGGTCTTGGTCACCGCGACCGGATGCGGTGCAAAGAGCGGCAGGTTGCCGAGCAGCCCGAAGACGTTGGAAAGCGAGACGCTGTTCGCGGTGAGCGCGAACCCGCCCGCGACGGCGAGCATCTGCTGGTCCAGTTCGCGCAGCGTCGCGTTGTAGAGCAGGCCGGAAGCATCCGGGCTGATCGTCACCTCGATGTTGCGGTTGCGATAGCCGGGCGCCGCGATAACGAGATCGTAGACCGCGGGCTGCGCCGGTGTACCGAGCTGGTTCTGATCGAAGACGAAACTGTACGCACCGTCGGCGCCGGTCGTGAAGCCGTTGACGTTCGCGTTGTTCGGCGGCAGGCCCGTGGTGGGGACGCCGACCAGTTGCTGCTGCGGCAAGCGTGAGAGCGCGGAACCGTCGAGCACGTGCGGCAGCGCGATCGGCTTCTTCGTCATCGGATCGAGCAGGGTCAGCACCGCGCCGCCGACCGGCGAGTTCGCGCCGGCGTACCCGTCGTACGCGATGTTGGCGATGCCGATGAGAACGCTGGCCGGCGTCGTGACGACCTGCGCGATCCCGTCGGCCTGCATCGTCGCGACGTTGACAAAGGACGCGCCGGCGATGTTCCCGGTGAGCACGGTCGCATCGAACGTGAGGACATCCGTCGCACCGGCCGCGAGCGTGCCGATCTTGACGCTCAGCACTTGGCCGCTCAGCGTCGCACTCGATGCAGCGTTGACGCCGTTCAGCGACACGCTCGGCAGCAGCGCGGTCAGACCCGGCGGGACGTTGTCGACCAGCACGACGTTGGTCGCCGGGGAGCCGCCGTAGTTCTTGAACGAGATCTCGTAGTTCACGGTCTCGCCCGCCGCGCCGGGATGCGTCCGAACGTGGTTCACGAGTTTCGCGACGCGGGTCGTCGGTCCGGCGGGGCCGGCGATGGACGCGAGCGCTTGGGAGATCGCCCACTCACGTCCCTGATCGCTGACCAGGCCGTTGGCCGACGCCGCGTTCGTCGAACGCGCCGTCACCGTGACGGGGAACGTCGTGCCGACCGGGGTGCCCGCAGTCGCGATGACGAGCTGGACGCGGATCGAACCGCCCGCCGGGATCGTCGGCGAGGCGGTCGTGCCGACGGTGACCGGAACGACGCCGGCCGAAGTGAGGAATCCGATCGAGGTGATCGTTCCGGCTCCGCTCGCCGCCGCGGCGATCGTGTACGCGTCGGGCGCGTTACCGGCGT
The DNA here is from genome assembly GCA_028287545.1 of Vulcanimicrobiota bacterium. Next base: position 4,491 of record JAQBPL010000105.1, read on the forward strand.
TGGTGATGGTGAAGACGCGGGTGATCGGCGTGCCGAGCGGATAGCCTTCGGCTGCCGGGTCGATCGCCGGTTCCTTCGGCGTGACGACGATCGCCCCGACTTGGGCGATCGTCGCCGTGACCGGATTCGATTGCGTTCCGTACCCGTGTCCGCCGGGATCGTTGTACGTCGCGGTCACCGTGTTCGTGATAACCGTGCCCGCCGGAGTAGCCTCACCGGCCGCTGCCGCAATTGCGAACAGCGACGCGGCGAGACCCATCGAGCGCCCGAGGCGCGCGACCACTCCCGAAGGCATTCCGTGATTACTTGATCTGGACTTTGAATACCACGTTCCCCGTCGCACCTGCCACGAGGGACGCGATGGTGTCGGTGAACTTGCTCGAGCCGGCCGCACCCGGACCGGGGTTGTATCCGCCGAGCGTTCCGCCCGTCGAATCGACCGGAGCCGCGTACAGCCCGTTCGAGTTCGCCGCCCAGTTGTTGGTGTAGGCGACGCTGTTGGTGCTGCCCGCGCCCGCGCCGTCTTCGGTGATCACCACCGTCGAGGCGTTGAGCGTGAGGTTGTTGGTCCCGCCCGACGGTGCGACGTTGAGGTAGGTCACCGTGTAGCGCACGCAGTCGCCGGGATTGGCGACGACGGCGTTACTGGTGAACACCGTCGCCGTCGCGCAGGGCTGCGTGTCCGCGACGTCCTGCGTCTTCGTCATCTTGACGAAGCCGCCCACGAAGAACTCGTCGTTCGTGTAGTTGTTCGTGTTGCCCGAACCGTCGTTCGTCGACGTCGCCTTGACCGACACGCCGTAGGGCGTGAAGACGTTGAACGAGGTCGCGCCCGCCGGCGGGGTCATCA
>JAQBPL010000106.1 GCA_028287545.1 Vulcanimicrobiota bacterium
CCGTCCAACGTCTCTCGAGCGGTCTGAGGATCAACACGGCGGCGGATGACCCATCGGGTCTGGCGATCGCCGAATCGCTCCAAGCGCAGGTCAACGGTTTCGACCAAGGCGCGCGCAACGTCCAAGATGCGACGAACGCGGCGCAAGTCGCCGAAGGCGCGCTCTCGACGACGACCGACATCCTGCAGCGCATCCGCACCCTCGGTGTCGAGGGCGCCTCGGACATCACGTCCAGCGCGGACCGCGCGAACCTGCAGGCTGAGGTGCAGCAGCTTCTCCTCGAAGTCAACCGCATCTCGCAGAACACGAACTTCAACGGTCAGGCTCTGCTCGACGGCTCGCACGCGGGCTTCCAGCAGCAGGTCGATGCGACCGCCGTCGTCACCGCGAACTCCGACCTCGCAGCCGGCGGCCAGCTGGTCACGGCATCGGGCGTCACGCTCACGGTGAACAACCCGTCGATCGTGGACGGCACGATCGAAGTGCAGGTCGCCCAGCTGACCTCGACCCAACAGGGTCTGATCATCTCGTTCCTGTCGAGCGCGTCGAGCACCGGTCAGGTCGTCTCGACCATCACGATTCAGGGCGGCGTCTCGGCCGCGGCGTTCGCCATCGACGGCGTTACGCTCGCATTCGGCGGCGCGGGAACGCTCGACGTCGGCGTCACGTCGTACGTCAAGGTTGCACAGTACGTGGCAGCGGCTTCGAACCCGACTGCTCCGGCGTTCAACTTCCAGTCGGGCGCCGCTGAAGGCGCGACCATCCAGGTCGGCTTCATCAGCACCTCGACGAACTACCTGCGCATCGCGAACGTCAACCTGGTCGGCAACGGCGCGTTCGGCTCGCTCGCTTCGGAAGACGCGATCGGCCAGATCGACAACGCCCTGCAGACCGTCCTGGCGCAGCGCGCTTCGCTCGGTGCGACGATCGTCCGCCTCCAGGAAGACCTCAACAACGACAACGTTGCCTCGGTCAACCTCAAGGCGTCCGAGTCGGCGATCCGCGATCTCAACGTCGGTGCGGAAACGACCGAGTACACGAAGCTCCAGATCCTGGTGCAGGTCGGTACTTCGGTTCTCGCCCAGTCGAACCAGAACGCGCAGTCCGTCATCAGCCTCTTCCGCTAGTCGTAGCGGAAAACGGAGAGAGAGCCCGCTTCGGCGGGCTCTCTTTTTTTTTGCGCTCGCGTCCGATACTTGAACGGAGAAGAAGAGGTAAGCCCGTGCCCTTAGAGATCGTCGACGACTACCGCGACAGCGCGTTCGCGCGTGCCCAGACCGGGCTGCTGTTCAACTTGCCCGCGCCGCCCGCCGAGCGCGAGCAATTGCCGGCCGGCATCAGCCTGTGCATGATCGTGAAGAACGAAGAGCGCTTCCTTGCCGAGTGCCTGGCGAGCGTCCGCGACGTCGTCGACGAGATCTGCGTGGTCGATACCGGCTCGACGGACCGCACGGTCGAGATCGCGCGCGAGTTCGGCGCGATCGTCATCGACCGCCCGTGGCGCGACGACTTCAGCTGGGCCCGCAACGAGTCGCTGAACCTCGCGACCCGGCGCTGGACGCTCGTCCTGGACGCCGATGAAGAAGTCTCCCCCGAGTCGCTCGGGCTGCTGCGCGCGCTGCGCGAGACGCCGGCGGACCTCACGGCGGTGTACCTGCAGATTCGCAACCTCGTCGACGACGAGTCCGGGATGGGTTCGACGATGAGCCACATCCTGCCGCGCATCTTTCCGACCTCGCCGCGGATTCGTTACCGGAACGTCATCCACGAGAACGTCGTGCTCGACGGCGACACTCATTTGCCGGCGATCGTCTCGCCGATTCTCGTCCTGCACAAGGGCTACACGAAAGCGATCCTCGACGGGCGCAGTAAGAACGACCGGAACAAACCGCTGCTCGAGCGCGCGATTCGCGAAGCCTCGGAAGACGCGTTCTCGTGGTTCAACTTCGGCGTCTCGGCGATCGTCGCCGGCGATCTCGATGCCGGCATCGACGCACTCGAGCGCATGTTCGCGATGGAGGGTCCCGCGCGCGCGTTCTACCCCATCGGCTACGTGATGCTCGCGACCGCGTACGCCGAAGGTCGGCACGACGTCGACCGGGGGATCGCGCTGCTCGACGAGGGTCTCGAAGGGTCCCCGGGCCATCCGAACATCCTCTTCACGAAGGGCTATTTTCTCTCGCTGCTCGAGCGCTACGACGAAGCGCGCGAATGGTACGAAAAGGCTTCCAAGAGCGGCAGCGACGCGCGCTTGCATTTTTTGGTCGACGACGAGATCGCGATCTGGAAAGCGCCTTTGAACATCGCCGCGACGTATGCGAAGCAAGGCCGCGACGCCGACGCGCTGCTCTGGTTCGAACGAGCGCTCGCGAACAAACCGGAATCGACGCTGCTGCGCGGCCTCGCCGCGCGCGCCTACGAACGCGCCGGCCGCGTCTACGATGCGGAACGGATGTTTCGCGAGGCCTCCGAGCGCGACGGCAACGGCGGATTCATCGCGTACGTCAACTACCTGATGCGCCGCCGGCGGTTTCACGAAGCGTTCGAATTGGTCGAGCGCCGCCGCGAATCGATCGACGACCGCGCGTACGCCGCGCTGCTGCTTTCCGCCGCAGTCGCCACGCGCGATGAAAAACTGGGCGATCCCGAAGGGTACGCGCTGCGCGCGCTGGAGCTCGCGAACGGCGACGGCCTCGCGCTCGGATTCCTCGACGCGCTCTATGACGCGCGCAACGACACGCGCAAGCGCGCGGAACTCCGCGCCGGCGAACTCAGCGCGCCGCTGGTGCAGCCCGCCGATTTCGCACGCCGCTCGCATCGCCTGCTCGCGGAGCAGCAGTTCGAGGCGGCGCTCTCCGCCGCGCGCGGTGGGCTCGCGCTCGCGCCCGACGACGGCGTGCTCCTCTACAACGCCGGGTTTTCGGCGGCGCGGCTCGGCCGCGACGCGGACGCGATCGAACACCTGAACGCAATCTCGCCGAAGGATCCGCACGCCACCGACGGGCTCGCGTTGCGCGCGGAGATCGAGCGCCGCTCCGGCGACCTCGACGCGGCGCTGGCCACGCTTTCGCGCGCGAGCTTGCTCGCGAACCCGGACGTCGGGGCGCTGCGCGGGGCGAGCCTGGGCCTGGCGAGCGCGCTGCTCGCGGCCGGCCGCATCGAAGACGCCGGAAAAGTCGCCGCGCTCGCCCTCGCCTGAGAGATGCGCTTCACCGTCCTCGCCGCTCCCGGCAGCGACCCCGGCGAGGCGGCTTCGCGCGCGAGCCGGGTGGTCACGTTTTCCGGCAGTGCCGCGCTCGCCGCGGCGGCGCGGGCGGCTGAAGATCCGTATCTCCTGATCCTCGGGCCGGGCGCGCGTCCGCTGGCCGGAGCGTTCGGCGGCTTTACCGCCGCGGTCACGCCGCAGACGGGCGTGCTCGGCGGCGCAATGCACGCCGGGGCGATGCGGCTTTTCGGCTGGATGCTCGCGCCCTCGCCGTGCAGTCCGATCCCGTTCGAACTCTCGACCGTCAGCGCGCTGCTCGGCGAAGCGGGCGCCGACGCGCTGGTGCGCGGCCCGATCGACGCGGTCGCGCCGTTCATGCTGCTGGCGGCGCGCGAGCTGCTGCTCGAGCCGCTGCCGGACGATCCGGTCGCCGCGTCGGTCGAGCTGTGCGTCCGCGCGCGCGGCGCGGGCCGCTCCGTCATCTGCCGGCCGTCGTTCGCCTGCACCGCGCCGCCGCTGGACGCCGACGACCGCGGCCGAGCGAGCGCGCTGCGCGCGCTGGCGGAACGGCATCCGCAACTCGCCGGCGTGCACCGGCTGCCCAGCGGAGCGCGCCGGGTAGCGGTCGAGCGCGAACTCCGGCTCGACGGCGGCCGGCGCGTGCGCGCGCGCGTTCCGCGCCCGCCGCTGACGATCCTCACGCACGGCGCCGACGCCGCAGGTGCCGCGCGGCGCGCGCGCGAGGGTTTTCCCGACGCGCGCGTGACCGCCGTCGAAAGCGGAGCGGCGGAAGCGCTGCGGACGGAGATGCACCGGCGCGGCGACCGCTACGTGCTGATCGCCGACGGCGCGGGATTGCCCGATGCCACGGCACTCGAAGCGTTGGTCGATCAACTGGAGTCGGCTCCCTTCGTCGCGCTCGCCGCACCGAATGCGCAGGCGCTGCGCGGAGGCTGCGTGCTGCTCGCGGTCGGACGCTTTCCGCAGCATGTCGAGGCCGACGGTCCGACCCTCGAAGCGGCGCTCGATGCGCTCTGCGCGGCGGCGCATGCGTTGCGCCGCGCCGTGCGCGCGCCGGGCGACGTGCGGCCGGTCGTCGCGAACGCCGTCGCGCCGCGCGCGACGATCGTGTTCTTGGCGTCGTCGCTGCCGGAGATTTCGCGCCTGAGTTTGGACGCGGCGCTTGCCGCGCTGCAGCCCGGCGACGATTTCGCCGCGGTCTGCGGAGCGACCGCCGAAACGGCGCGCCGCGTGCTCGCAGCCTATCCGCAAGTGCGGGTTGAAACCGACGCCGTCGATCCGTTCCTGACCGACGGCGCGAACCGTGCGCTGGCGAACGCCGCCGGCGAAGTCGTGGTGCTGCTCGCCGACGACGTGATGCTTCCGACCGGAACGCTGGAGCTGCTGCGCGACGTGTTCGTGCGGATTCCCTCGCTCGGCGCGGCGTTCCCGACCGTTCCTGGCGCCGCCGGCGGTGAAGGCGCGCAAGACATCGAGTACGCCGACGTCGGCGCGATGCAGGGAGTGGCCCAGCGCCGCGCGCAGTCCCGCGCCCGCGAGGTGGAACCGATCACGACCGGCGCGACGCCGGCCGTGGCGCTCTCGCGGGCCGCACTCGGTGCGGTCGGCGGCATCGACCCGGCGTATGGGCCGACGCGCAGCGGTATCGCGGAACTCGTGAGCCGCCTGCGCGGTGCGGGGTATGGCGTCGTGCGTTGCGACGATGCGCTCGCCCATCGTTTCGATGCGGCGCTCTCGCGGAATCCCGCCGCTGCTGCGGACGCAGTGCAGCCCGCGCCCATTCCCGCCGATTCCGCGCGCGGGTTCGATCCCGACGCGCGGGTGCCGTTCGTGCGAGGGGGCGCGGCCCCGGCAGCGGTCGCCGAGCACGTCGTTGCGCTGGCCGTCGCGGGCGCGGCGGAACTCGAGCGCGCGGTCGTGTTTTTGACCGCCGCCGCCAAGGCGTACGACGCGCGCTCGCCGGTGCGGATCAGCCTGCTGCTCGACGGAACGGTCGCCGCGGCCGATGCCGTGGCCCGCATCCGGCCGATCCTCGCGGCCGGCGGGTCGATCGACGAGAGCGTTTCGGTGCGCATCGAACGGGTCGGCGATCTGGCCGCCTGGCGGGCCGCGCTGCCGCCGGAACTTCGCCTGCGGGTCGCCGCCGGCCACGAGCGTCCGGCCCTGGCGGGCCTGCCGCTCCTCTCCGCCGATGCGCTCGGCAAGCTCCTCGATCCGGCGCTGCGTTGAGACTGCACCGCACCCACGAACTGCTCGCGCCGTGGAGCACCGGGACGCCGGTGCTCGATGCGGACCGTTTGGCTGCCGTGCGCATCGAACCGGTCCTGCGCCAGCGCCGGCCGGTCCTCGTGCTCGATCTCTATCTCGCCGGCGACGACGGCGACACGATCGTCCCGCAGGTGCTCGTCGACCCCGCGACCGCGATCGAACGCGACCGCGACCCGCTCATCTTCCCGTTCGGCACGCCGGGCGACGACGCGTTCGCGCTGGCCCTCGCGGCGCGCATTCTGCCGCGCCTCGAAGAGCTGGTCTTGGGGGTCGAGCGGGTCCGCGAACACGTGCTCGAGCTCGCCCCCGCGCCCCGTTTCGCGGCTGCGCGCAGCGCCGGCTGCTTCGGCGCGGCGCCGCTGCGCGACGCCCTGACGCGCCTTGCGCCGTATCAGTACGCGCGGCGGTTCGCACGCGGCCGGACGGTACGGCTGGACGCGCCGGATGCGACCGGCGGCTGGGCGCTGCTGCGTTCGACGGGGACGGTCGGGATCGCCGAGGGCCGGCGCGATCCGGCTGCTTCGGCATGGTACGGCGACGCGCCGCCGGCCCCGGAACGGGCCGAGCTGGCAGTGATCGCCGCCGACGGCGACCCGGGTGCCGCGCTCGTTGTCGTGCGGCTCGACGTCTCCGCGAAAGGTGCGCAGGCCGTGGTGGACCCGCTGCCGCTCGACGTCGGGATCGTCTTCGACCCGGCCGAAGGGCCGGTGCGCCGCTGGTTCTCCGTCGAGCGGTCGGTGGAACCCGCGCCGCGCGAACTGCCGGATTGGGCGTTCGTTCCCGCCGGCGGATCGACCGGGCGCATCGCCGTCGTCCTCGGCCGCGCCGACGGCGTCGCGCGGCCGGGCGCGGATACCGACGAAGCTCGGGCGCTGGTCGACGCCCTGCGCGCCGAGGGCTTCGACGCCGCGCTCGCGGAGGATCCCGGCGATGCGGCCGGTGCCGACCTCGTGCACCTGATCGGAACCCGCGACGGCCGGCGCGCCCGGGCGGTCGTCGAAGCGGCCCGCAAGGCGCGCGTCCCGGTCGCCGTCCACGCTCACGACGACGATGCCGCCGCGGGCGGCTGGTGGGGCGCCACGGTCACCCGGCTGTGCTTCGAGCACGGCAGCGAGGAGCGGGACGTCACCGCCTATCTCCGGCTGCTCGCGCAGCGGGCCGTGGTGGTCGGGCCGGCGCGAGCCGGCGCCCCCTATGCGCCGGACGATGCCGCACCGGACGACGCCGCAGCAGCGCTCCGGGACGCGTCGATCGTCTTCGCCGCGAGCGAGGACGAAGCCGAGACGATTCGCCGCCGGACGGGCCGGCGCGGCCCGCTGGCGGTCGTGCCGCCGCTCGCCGCCGCTGCGAAGCCGGCCGCGGTGGGTGGCCTCGTCGGACGGGATCCATTCGTCCTCGTCCACGCCCCGATCGGGCCGCTCGGCAACCAGCTCGCGGTGGCACGCGCCGCCGCTACGTCGCGGATGCCGCTCGTCGTCGCCGGGCCGGTCGCCGACGCGTCGTACCTGGAACGGGTGCGCGAGTTCGGCGGACCGCAGCTGGTCGTGCTCGCCGGGGAGCCGAGTGCGGAGTTGGCGGCCGGGCTGCGCCGCGCCGCGGGGGTGGTCGTCGATGCGGCCTGGGTCGGCGAGGGCGCGTCGCGTTTGGCAGCCTCGGCGCTCGCCGGAACCGTCCTCGTCGTTGCCGACCAGCGTCCGTTCGAGGCGCCCGGCGTCGCGGTGCGGCGCTTCGATCCGGCGGACGTGCCGGCGCTGACCCGCGCGATGGGCGAGGCCTGGGACGACGCCCTGCGATCGACCCATCGTCCGGCGCCCGAGACGGTCGCCGCCCTGGCGCCGAGCGCGGCCGTGCGCGCCGTCGTTCGGGGCTATGCCGAGGCCGCAGCCGCGGCCCCGGTCACCTAATACCAGGCCCCCGCACGACCGATATCAGTGTAGGAGGATCTCGACGAACATGGACGTTCAAGCCATCGATTCGGCAGGCGCTGCCGCAACCGCTCAAGCAGCCGCAACGGCGAACTCAGGCGCGAACTCGGGCGCGACGGGGACCGCAGCGGCCGCCGCCGCAAGCGGGATGTTTTCGACCCAGCCGGTCGGAAAGCAGCTGGCCGCCTTCCCGACGCCTCCGGTGCCGGGAGTGAAGCATCAGGGCGATGAGACGCTGCATAATGCGCTCTCGCAGCTCGTCGGCGGTGCGCACGTTTCGGTCCAGTTCCGCGTCGTCGAGGGCACGCACGACATCGTCACGGTGTTCAAGAACGCCGACACCGGCGAAGTGATCACGCAGTTCCCCCCCGAGGCGCTGGTGCTGATCGCGCAGTTCTTCAACAAGCTCGCCGGCGCGGTCGTGGACCGGACGGCCTGACATGAGCGGCATCGGAGCAACCTCCACATCGTCGACGGCGTCGACCGCGCCGGGCACCAACGTCCCGCCGATCTCTTTTCCCGGCATCGCGTCGGGGATCGACTACAACTCGATCATTCAAAAATACACCGACTTGACGCTGCAGCAAGAGACGCCGCTCAAGACGAACGTCACGAACCTCACCAATCAGAACGCCGAACTGCTGAAGATCCAGGATCTGCTCAGCCAGTTCCAAGCCACGTTCACGACGATCAGCGACCCGGCAAACTTCAGCGCGACCGCGCCGTCGTCGACCAACTCGACGGCGATCGCCGCAACCGCCGTTGCCGGCGGAAGCGCGACCCCCGGCACGTACACGATCACCAAGACCCTGCTCGCGACCGCGACCCAGTACGCGAACGACCCCGCGGCGAACGGGACGTTCAATTCCGGCGTCGTGCTCGCCAACGCGGGCGCGTCCATCACGCCGAGCAACGGAACGACCGGACCGAACGGCAAGGGTCAGCTCACGATCAACGGCGTGGCGATGACGTACGACGTCAACAGCACCACGCTCACGTCGCTGATCGCGGCGAACAGCTCGGCACTCGCGGCGGTCGGCGTCACGCTGACCGACAACGGCAACGGCACCGTCACCGTCAGCTCGACCCAGCCGCTGACGCTCGGCTCCGCTTCGGACAGCGGCAACCTGCTGCAGGTCCTCAAGCTCGACACCGCGCCGGTTTCCTTCTCCGGCGGCACCTACACGGCGACCAGCGCCTCGAAGATCGGCGGCATCAACCTCGGCGCGACGTTCAACACGTCGAACAACGCCGGGTTCGCGACCGCGGTTACGAGCGGCACGTTCACGATCAACGGCGTGCACTTCTCCGTGGATGCCACGGGCAACAACCTCAACAACATGATCAGCCAGATCAACGCGTCGTCCGCGGGCGTCGTGGCGTCGTACGATCAGGCCAACGATCGCGTGCTGATCACCGCGAAGGCGAGCGGACCGCAGGGCGTCTCGTTCGGCGCGGCCGGCGACACGTCGAACTTCCTGCAGGCGGTCGGCTTTCTGTCGAACGCTGGAACGCCGAACGTCTTCAGCGCCGGGGCGTCCACGCAGGTCGGAAAGTCAGCCGAAGTCGACTACACCGACAGCGCCGGAACGTCTCACGTCGCATACGCGAACTCGAACACCGTCACGAACGTCATTCCGGGCGTTTCGCTGGCGCTGCAGCAGGCGATCGGCGGCACGACCGGCGTCGCGCCGGTCACGATCACGGTGGCGCAGGACACGACCGCGCTGACCACGGCGATCAACGATTTCGTCACCGCCTACAACGCGGTGATCGACGAGATCAACAACGCGACCGTCGCGCCGGTCGTCGGTTCGTCGACCAGCTCGACCACCGGTACGAGCAGCGCCACGCAGCTCACGACCGGCGGCGTCCTGTTCAACAACCAGGACATCCTCTCGCTCAAAGACCGGCTGGTGAGCTTCGTTTCCGGCTTCGGAGCGACGGGCTCCACGTCGTACAATTCGTGGGCGTCGGTCGGCTTGATGCTCGACAACTCGTTCACGGTCAACAACGCGACGTCGAGCAACACCTCGAACACGTCGTCGCAGAACAACGTGACGACGCAAAGTTTCGCCGGCACGAGCGGCAAGCTCGTCGCGCTCGATACGACCAAGTTCGCGGCTGCGCTCGCAGCCGACGGGAACGCCGTCGCGAAACTCTTCACCGGCACGACCAGCATCGTCGGACAGCTCGGCGCGTACCTCACCTCGGCGACGGGTTTGCCGACCCAGCTCACCGGCGGTCTGGCCGGCAAGATCCCGGTGCACTCGCTGTTCTCGACGCTGACCGACGCGACCAACAACCAGATCACCTCGCTGCAGCAGCAGATCCAGCTGGTGACCGATCAGGCCAACCTGCAGGCCAACACGCTGCGCGCGCAGTTCACCGCCAGCGAGACGCTGATCGCCCAGCTGCAGTCCGTGCAGTCTTCACTCGGCTCGCTGACAGGAACGACGACCACACGCTGATATGACGATCTCCAACGCCAACCTGCGCTACCTCGAAGCGTCGATCAATTCGGCGAGCCCCGAGGAGCTGATCATCAAGGTGTACGACGCGCTGCTGCTGTTTTCGCGGCAGGCGCTCGAGGTGATGGAGACGCATCCGTCCGACATCCAGAGCCGCCACGACTTGCTGCGCCGCGCGCAGCGGGCGTGCGCTCTGCTCATGGGTTCGCTGCGGCTCGAACTGGACAGCGACATCCCCGGTAACCTGTTCCGCATCTACGAGTTCTGGCATCATCAGCTCGTCGTCGCCAACATGCAGGCCGACCCGCAGAAGGTCCGCGAGCTGCTGCCGATGATCGCGGGGATGCGCGAAACGTGGGTGGAGGCGATCAGGCGCTATCGCACCGAGGTCGTCGCGGCGCCGCAGCTCGATGCCCTCGTCGGCTGAGACGGCGCGCGAAGCCGTCATTCGCATCCTGCTGGCGCTGGAGCGCTCGTGCCTCGATGCCGAAGCGGCATTGGGCGAGCAACGCTGGCCCGACGTCGAAGCGGCGCTCGGGGCGCAAGCCGGGCTGACCGGCGATCTCGCCGCGGTGTTCGAAGCCGCGCCGGAATTCGCGCCCGAACGGGACCAAAAGGTCGCGGAGCGCGTGCGCGGGATTCTCTCGTACCGCGAAGATCAGCTGCATCGTCTACAGGCGTACAACGCCGAGATCGGCGCTCGTCTGCAATCGATCGGCCGCATGAACAACATGTCACGCTCGATCGGCCGCCGCAACCCCGCCGGCCGCGTGTTCGACGGACAGTACTAGCCAACGAATTTAGGGTGACGTCGTTACGTAGAGACTGACAGCAGGGTGGCTGGGAACGGTTCTTGGCGTTCGATGGCGCGGGGGACGGTGTCGTCGAAGGGGACGAGTTTTACGGCGCTGCCGTCTTGGACGATCATGCGCAGGCGGTCGGTGTCGGCGTCCGGCTCCGCGGCCGTGGGTGCGGTCGTGTCGGTACCGCGGTCGTAGTGTCCGGCGCGCACGCCGGCGTGCAGCAAGACGCGCCAGCCGGCGCCGCGGAAGCGCTCGCAGAGCAAGTAGTCCTCGTCGCATTGGCGCGCGGTGCGCGTCGCTTCGTCGATGTAGACGTGCGCGGCGAAGTACGGCGTCGTGAGCTCGCGCAGCGCGGCGACGCGGATCAGCACGCAGCCGAATCCGATGCCGTCGACGCTCGCGACCGCGTCGCCGGCGAACGGCGGAATCGCGGCTGAGGTCGTGTCGCTGGAAACCCAACGCGCCACCGCCATCGGCCGGGCCGAGTCGCGGCTGTAATAGAGCGCGCCGGCGACCGCCGCGCGCGGATCGGCCTCGAGCGCGGCGGTGAGCCGCAATAGCGCGTCCGGCGGGACGACGATGTCGTCGTCGATCATTAGCAGCAGGTCGCTGCCGCGGGCGATCGCGTCGCGCGCGATCATCTCGCGCTGCGCGGCGACGAAGTTTCCCGACCACACCACGCGCGCGGCGTCGCCGGCGGAGGGCGGAAGTTCCAACTTCGCGAGCGCGTCGAGGACCGGCCGGGTCGGTTGTCCGCTGGTGGGGATGCCGATGAGAAGGTGCACTACAGGATGGCCTCGTGGAGGGCTACGACGAGCGCGCGGCCCGCGGCGTGAAGGACGGGATCCTCGGCGACGAGGGGATCGAAGCGCCGGTCGACGGCGCGCCGCACCGTGACGCGCATGAGCCACGCGCCGCCCGCCGTGCGGTAGGACGCGAGCGCGTCCCGCACGCCGGCCGCGGCGGACGGTCCGGCGTTATCGAGGGCACGCGGCGTGACGGCGAGCAGCACTTGCGCCCCGCGCAGGAACGGATCGTTGAGCGTGCGGGCCAGCACCGTGCGCAGCCCGACCAGCTCGCGGGCGTCGAAGCGCGCGACCAGCGCGATGCCGGCGGGGGCGGCGCCCGCGGCGGGGTCGTCGCCGTCCGGAACGATCGCGGCGAGCGCTTCGAGGCTGACGACCGGGGGCGTCGGGCGTCCCATGCGGGCGGCGACGAGCGCGCGCGGCAGCGCCGAGGCGACCGATCGGGCGAATTGGTCGAGCTTCAGCGCCGCTCCGAGCGGCCCGTCGACCGCGGCGATCGAGCTGAGCAGGACCAGCGCCGCGAGCCCGTGGGGGACGGCGCCGCCGAAGACGCGCTCCAGCGCGCGGACCTCGTCCGCGTCGATGGCGCGCGAGAGCACGGCGAGCGGCGCGACGGCGGGCGGCGGCGGAACGGCCGGCGGCTCGGGAGCAGCCGGCGGCTCGGGGACGGCCGCGATTGCGAGGACGGGCGGCGCGGCGGGCGCGTCGAGGACCGTGTCGATGACCCGCGCGGCGGGCGCCGGTTCGGCCGGCATCGCGGCGATCGCCGCATCGTCTTCGCCGGCTTCGAGTTCGTAGAACGGCCGTGGCTGCGCGTAGGCGGTGTGACCGGTTTTCCGGCGCAGGCGCAGCGCCGGCGCGGCGACCGTTGGGGTGCCGGCGGCGCTCGCATGGGCCGCGACGTCGAGCGGAGCCGTGCCGGGCAGCACGCGCAACGCGATCCGGATTCGCACCGCCTCGCCGGGCGGGACGGCACCGATCGCCAGGCCTTCGCCGAGCAGTGCTTCCGCGTCGAGCTCGGCCCCGTCGCGCGCGGCCGAGCCGGCGACGAATTCGGCCTCGGGCGGGAGCACGATGCGCAACGTCGCGTTCGGAACGGCGACCTCGCCGTCGTCGTGGACCGCGACGACGACGGTGACGACTGCGCCCGGGATCAGGTCGCGCTCGGGCCGCCCCTCGAGCGCGAGGCGCAGCGCGGCGGGGCGCGGCGGAGCGCCGGAGTCGTCCGCTGCCATCGATTCGGCGCCGAAGTGAACGGCGGTCGACGACGGCGAGGCGGGGTGCGCCGCGAGGCCGAGCTCTTCACGCCGGCGCCGCTCGAGCAGCCGGGAGTCGGCGTCTCGGCCGAAGAGCCCCTCGACGTCGACCTCGCGTCCGCTCACCGGGCGCGAAACGCTGCGAGCCAGGGAAACCGGCGGCGCGGCGTCACCGCTGCACCGTCGGCGCCCGCGCCGGCCTTCGCGGCGCCGTGGACGCGGGACTGCGGCGCGAGCAGGATTCCGCGCGCGCGGGCGGCGGCTTCGGCGTCGACGCGCGTCGCTCGCGGTCGCCCGGCGGCGGCGGCGTCGCGCAGGGTCGCGTGCGCCAGCGTCAGCAAACGCCGCGGCGTTCCGGTCGCGGCCGTGACGATCGTGTCGACCGCGCCGTCGTCGAAGAGGGCGGTGACTTCCGCGGCCGAGCCGGCCCGGGCGATCCGATAGGCCAGCAGCGCGCGCGCTTCGTTCGCGTCGAGCGCGTCGAGCGTGATCCACGTGTCGACGCGGTCGGCGAGGTTGCGGCGCGACTCGATGCGGCGGCGAAGTTCGGTTTGCCCGAAGAGGACGACGTTGAGCAGTTTTCGCTGCGGGACGTCGTAGTTGAGCAGCAGCCGGATGACCTCGAAGATCTCGTCGCTGGCGTTCTGGGCTTCGTCGATCAGCAGGGCCAGGGTCAGGCCGTCGAGGACCGCCGCGTCGTAGAGATAGTTCTTGAGCGCGTTCTTCAGCGCGGCGGGCGAGCGCGGCGGCAGGGCGAGTCCGAACGAGCGCGCCACGCCGAGCAGAAACTCCGTCTCGTTCGAAAACGACGGATCGAGGATCTTTCCGAGCCGGACGTCGTCGCGGCCGAGCAGCTCGCGTTCGAGCTGGGCCATCAGGCTGGTCTTCCCGGTGCCGGGGTCGCCGATGACGACCTGCAGTCCGCGCGATTCCAGCACGCCTTCGACCATGCGTTCGCGCGCCTGCGCGAGGGCCGGCGTCGTGCGGTAGAAATGCGGATCAGCCGTGTCGAGGAACGGGTCGCGCTCCAGACCGAAATGCCGGA
>JAQBPL010000114.1 GCA_028287545.1 Vulcanimicrobiota bacterium
AGTGGTTCCGCGTTCGGCCGAAACTCGAAGTAATGGACTCACCCGGGATCCTCGTTCCGAAGATCGCAACGCCGGAGGCGCAGTGGCAGCTCGCCTTGACCGGTGCGCTGCCGCGCGAGCGCTTCGACGCCGAGGCTGTGATCGGCAAGTTCGCGCAGTGGGCGCAAGCCCGCGGCCTCGACGCCGTTCCGGAGCTCGAGGCTTTTGCGCGCGCTCGCGGGTTCGCCCGGCGCGGCGGCGAGATCGACTTGCACAACGCGGCCGGCGCCTATCTCAAAGACTTCGGCGAAGCCAAGTTCGGCCGGATCAGTTTCGAACGTCCGGAGCCCGCATGACCACGGCCGCCCAGGCACGCAAGAGCCGGAACGCCTCCGCGCGCGAGCGGCGCCGCCTCGATCGCCTGCACCGTTTCGAAGAGCTCGCGCACGCGGCGGGCCATCGGTTCGTCGGCGGGATCGACGAAGTGGGGCGCGGGCCGCTGGCCGGCCCGGTCGTAGCGGCCTGCGTGGTCGTCGACGGCCCGCTTCGGCTGCGCGGGCTCAACGACTCCAAGCAAGTCCCGCCCGAACTGCGGGAATCGCTCGCGCACGAGATCAAAGCCCGCGCGATCGCCTGGGGCGTCGGCGAGGCGAGCGTCGAGGAAATCGACCGGATCAACATCTACTGGGCCAGCGTGCTCGCGATGGAACGGGCGCTCGCCGCGCTCACGATCCCGCCCGAATACCTGCTGACCGACGCCGTCCGCATCAAGTCGTGGAGCGGGCCGCAGGAGCCGGTCATCAAGGGCGACGCGAAGTGCGCGACCGTTGCGGCCGCGTCGATCGTGGCTAAAGTGCACCGTGACGCGCTGCTCGTCGCGCTCGACGCGCAGTATCCGCAATACGGGTTCGCGCTGCACAAGGGCTACGCGACGCCGCAGCACATCCAGGCGCTCACCGCGCACGGTCCGTGCGCCGAACACCGGCGCGGATTCTGGCGCGTGCGCGCCGCGTGGGACGCGCTGCCGGGATTGGAAACCTACGTCGACGAGGCGGCCCCTGCGTGAACCGCGCGGAACGCGGGCGCGCCGGTGAAGACGCGGCAGTGGCGCTGCTGGAAGCGAACGGCTATCGCATCGTGGCGCGCAACGTCCGCCTGCCGGGCGGCGAGATCGACGTGATCGCGCGCGAGGGCGACGTGGTGGTGTTCGTCGAGGTGAAGGCGCGTGCCGGGTCGTCGTTCGGCAGCGCGCTCTCCGCGGTCGACGCGCGCAAGCGGGCGACGCTGCGCGCGCTCGCGAGCGACTGGCTGCAGATCGCCGCACCGCGCGCGCGGGCGCGCTTCGACATCGTCACGTTCGACCGTGGCCGAGCGCGGCTGCACCGCGGAGCGTTCGCATGACGACGCTTGCGGGACACACGCTCGACGACCGCTATCAGGTCGACGAGCTGATCGGACGCGGCGGAATGGCCGATGTGTACCGCGGCGTCGACAAAATGCTCGACCGCGCGGTCGCGATCAAGGTGCTCACCGAGCGCGATGACGGCGAGCAAGACCGCTTCTTGCGCGAAGCGCGTTCGATGGCACGGTTGAATCACCGCAACATCGTCGCGGTCTACGACGCCGGACGAAGCGACGGCTGGTCGTACATCGTGATGGAACTGGTCGAAGGCCGCACGCTCGGCGCCGTCCCGGCGCACGAGCTGACGATTCACACTGCGCTGCGGCACTACATCGAAATTCTCGAGGGCTTGGAGTACGCGCACGAGCGCGGCGTGATCCACCGCGATCTCAAGCCCGCCAACGTCATGGTCGTCGCCAGCGGCGCGGTCAAGGTGATGGACTTCGGCCTGGCCCGCCGCATGAGCGAGATGTCGAGCGTGACCACCGCCGGCGAGATCGTCGGAACGATCGCGTACCTGCCGCCAGAACGGTTTCTCGGCAAGCTCGCCGACGAACGCAGCGACCTCTACTCGGTCGGCGTGATGCTCTACGAGACGTTCGCCGGCGCGCAGCCGTTCCGCAGCGAGAACGACGATCTGGTGGCCGTGATCTTCGGACACGTCAACGAACCGCCGCCGCCGCCGCGATCGCACAATCGCGCGGTCCCGCCGCAGATCGAGCGCATCATCCTCAAACTCCTCGAAAAAGAGCCCGACCGGCGCTATCAGACCGCGCGCGAGGTTCTCGCCGAACTGCGGACGCTGCTCGGCACGGGTCAGCCGTCGGCCGATCCGAAACTGCAAACGAACGCGCCGCCGGCCGCCGCGAAACCGTCGCTCGCCGCCAGCACCGCGGAAGCCGACGCGCGCGCAATCCTCGCGCGCACGTTCGGCCGCTCGAAGACGATCGACATCGGGTACTCCGAGACGCTGGCCGGGATGCTCGCTACCCGCAAACGCGACTACGTGGAAGCGACGCGCGCGTATCGGGCGGCGCTCGACGCGTTCGCCGAGGCGAACAACGAGCTGGAGGCGGCGAAGACCGCGCTGAAGTACGGCACGATGATCCTGCAAAAGAACAGCGAGGGCAGCGTGCTCGACCGGCGCGAGCTTTCCGGCTCGGTCGACATTCTGACCGAAGCGCTGCCCGCGTTCCGCGGACGCTCGATGTTCAAAGAGCTCGAAGAGGGCGAACGGCTCCTCTACGCCCTTCAGCGCACGCTGATCAGAACGCGCTGAGCCGGATGCGCGTCGATCGTTCCGCCATCTACCGGTTCCGCGCGATGTTCGGACTGGGCTTCATCGCACTCGGCGCGGTGACGCTGTGGCGCGTGGCCACCGCGCCCGCGCCGACGAACAGTAAGATCATCGGTGTCGTCCTGGCGCTGGGGCTGATCGGCCTGGGCGTCGTACGCCTCGTGCAATACGCACGGATCCGAGCCGCCGGCAAGACGTGAG
>JAQBPL010000120.1 GCA_028287545.1 Vulcanimicrobiota bacterium
TTGCAGTTTCTGCTCGAAGCGATCCTGCTCTCGTTCATGGGCGGCGGAATCGGGACGCTGCTGGGGTTCTTGGCGACCGTCGCCGCGTACTCGTCGGTCGAAGCGCTCGTGGGTCCGGCGCCGATTCCGTACTTGCTCATCATGTCGGTGTCGGTCGGATTCTCGACGCTGGTCGGCTGCGTGTTCGGTACGTATCCGGCGATCCGCGCCGCGCGCATGGATCCGATCGAGGCGCTGCGCTCGTGAGAATCTCGCAGTACTTCTCGGAAGCGTTCGCGGTGCTGACCGCCAACCGCGTCCGCACGATCCTCACGGCGCTCGGGCTGATCATCGGCGTGACGGCCGTGATCTCCATCCAAGTGCTGGGCGCCGGGATGGCCGGCGCGGTCAGCGGGATTCTCGGCGCCGCCAGCGACCGCACGTTCGTCCTTCTGCCGAATCAGCAGCAGGCGAACTTCACCCGGGCCGCGATTCGCCTGAGCGACCTGCAGCGCGCGAAAGACGAAATTCCCAACGTGATCGACGCGATACCCGCCGGCGGCCAGAACCTTCAGGCAGCCTACCGACACGCGCACCGGCGCTTGACGCTCGGCGCGGGTCCCGACGAGCGGTTCGCAACGGCGACGCCGCTGCGCTACGGGCGCAAACTCTCGGCGGACGACATCGGCGCCGGCCGGCACGTCTGCGTGCTCTCCGATCGCGCGTACACGAAGCTCGCCATCAGCGGCGATCCGACCGGCGGCTCTCTGCGCGTCGGCGATCACCGTTTCACCATCATCGGCGTGCTCGGCGTCGACCAGACCGGGATCTTGCCCATCTCGTTCAACCAGGACGTCACGATCCCGTACACGACCTACGAGCGCGAGTTCGCCCGCGGGCGGGCGATTCTCTTCGCGCGCTTTCTGCTCGGGGACCCGGCGCGCGTCGAGCAGACCGAGGCCGATACGCTGGCCTGGCTCAAGCACATCAAAGGCGCGCGGGTCGAATACCAGACCTTCGACCGGAAGACGTTCACCAAAGCGGTCGACGGCATCTTCGCCGGCATCACGCTGATCGTGGCGCTGATCGGCGCCGTCTCGCTGCTCGTCGCCGGGATCGGCATCCTCAACATCATGCTGGTGAGCGTAGCCGAACGGACGCGCGAAATCGGCCTGCGCAAGGCGATCGGCGCGACCCGCTTTCAAATCCTGCTGCAGTTCTTCATCGAAGCGCTCTCGCTCTCGGCGTTCGGCTGCATCGTCGGCATGGTGCTCGGGATTCTGATCGGCGCGCTCGTCAACGATCTCGCCATCGTCAAACTCTCGGGCGTGGTCGCGCCGATTCCGTGGGTGCGCAGCATCGTGATCGCTACCGGGTTCGCGACGGTCGTCACGCTCGTCTTCGGCACCTATCCCGCCTGGCGCGCGGCGACGCTCGATCCCATCGAGGCCCTTCGGTATGAATGACGACCGCCAGGCGCTTGCGCTCTGGAACGTGACCAAGACCTACGACCTCGGCGAGGTGAAGGTCGAAGCCTTGCGCGGCGTCAGTTTCACGATCCGCGCGGGCGAATACGTCGCGATCATGGGCCCCTCGGGTTCCGGCAAATCGACCCTGATGAACCTGCTCGGCTGTCTCGACCGTCCGACCACCGGGCAGTATTTTCTCGACGGCACCGACGTCTCGACCCTAGGCGACGACCAGCTCGCTGCAATCCGGCTCAAGAAGCTCGGCTTCGTCTTCCAAGGCTTCAACCTGCTGGCGCGTACCAGCGCGATGAAGAACGTCGCGCTGCCGCTGTTTTACGCCGGGCTCTCGGGGAAGGCGCGCAACGCCGCCGCCTCGGACCGGCTGCGCGAGGTCGGCCTGGGCGACCGGATGGACCACAAACCGAGCGAGCTCTCCGGGGGCCAGCAGCAGCGCGTCGCGATTGCTCGGGCACTGGTGAACGATCCTTCTGTCGTGCTGGCGGATGAGCCGACAGGCAACCTGGATTCGCAAACAAGCGAGGAAATTATGGGTCTCTTCCATCACCTCAACCAAGGCGGGCGAACGATCATCATGGTCACCCACGACGAAGACGTCGCTGCCCATGCCAAGCGGATCGTGCGGGTCAGGGACGGACGCATCGTCGACGACCAGGCAACCGCGCGGGGCTAAAGATCCGTCCGCTTCGAGGTTAAAAGTAAGGGAAAATACCAACGGGAAACGTGACCGCAGCGTCCTTCCCCTGGTAGAGCGGTTTCGTTCACCCCCAGACAGGAGCAGTCAAATCATCGTGAAGTCTCGTAGTATTTTCGGGATGACGGTCGTCGGGCTCATCGGCGCGATCATCGGGAGCTTCTCGATGATGCTCTACGCGAGTACCCATTTCGCGGGAGTCGCCGGACCCGGGAATACCCCGCCGGCCGTCAGCGCAGCCCCTCTCCCCCCCGTGGGAGGCACCACCGATCAGGACCGCATCGTGAATGCCGTTCGTCGGGTTCAGCCCTCGGTCGTCGCCCTCGAGGTCGTCGTCAACGGCACGCAGCTCGTGCCGGTCGATCCGATCCAGCAAATGATGGGCGGCGGCGGCCCCGTCATTCGCCAACGCGTGCGCGAACGCGCCTCGGGCTCCGGCTTCGTCTATGCGAAAGACGGCCTCATCCTTACCAACGCGCACGTCGTTCCGCGCGGCACCTCCCAGATCACCGTCGTCTTCAACAACGGCGACAAGGTGAAGGGCCACGTGTACGCATCCAATCCCGCCGTCGATCTCGCGCTCGTGAAAGTCGACGGCTACTCCAAGCTGCCGCCGCCGGTGGAATTCGCCGACGGATCGAAGATCAGCGCCGGCCAATGGGCGATCGCCATCGGCGAACCGCTCGAACTCCAACATTCGGTCACCGTCGGCGTCGTCTCGGGCTTCAACCGCGACGAACCGATCCAAGGTGAGGACCAGCAAGTCAGGCTCTTCAAGGGCCTCCTGCAGACCTCGGCGCCGATCAATCCCGGGAACTCCGGCGGCCCGCTGATCGACTATGACGGCCGCGTGATCGGCGTCAACCAGTCGACGGCGAGCCCGTCGTCTGGCGCCCAAGGGATCGGTTTCGCCATCCCGTCGAA
This sequence comes from Vulcanimicrobiota bacterium, assembly GCA_028287545.1. The sequence goes on from JAQBPL010000120.1 coordinate 3,085, forward strand.
CACCGTCCTCACGACGGCTTCCACGCTGGCGAAGAATCCCGGCAAGACGATCGACGCGAACAGCACCGGCACGGGGAAGGCCTTCCTCGGCGTCGCGCCCACGGACATCAACAACAACGTCCGCACGCAGCTCGGCGGCTATACCGATAAAGGCGGCGTCGCCGTCCAAAACGTCGTCAGCGGAACGCCCGCCGATCAGGCCGGCATCGAGCCCGGCGACGTGATCCAAACGATCGACGGCAAGCCGGTCAACACCGCACAGGAGTTCGTGTCGATGATCAGCGGGATGAAGCCCGGCACGAAAGTGACGTTGCGCGTCTGGTCGCAAGGCGTGAAAAAGAACGTCAGCGCGACGCTGGCGGAACAGCCGGTTCAGCAGTACATCCAAAACCAGCAGCAGAACCAGCAAGCACCGTAGTCGAACTCCCTGCGGATGCCGCTGCGCAGCGAGGGCGCCGAGAAATCGGCGCCCTCGTTTGTGCTCAGAGTTTTCCGAAGAACGCGGTGACGTCGAAAAAGAACGCGCGCTTGCCGCCGTTGGACGGGCAGGTCGCCTCGAGCACGTCGTAGGTGCGCGCGTTGCTCTGCCGCACCGACTGCGTGCCGACTCGCCACGCGGTCTTCGCGTCGCACGGGTGATAGCGCAGGTACAAGTACTCCCACGCAACGCCGTCGCGATCGTTCGTCTGCACGTCGAGGATCGCGGTCACTTCACTCTCGCCGGCCGGCTCGGCGAAGGGAATGGCCCCGGGCAGTTGCGGGGCGTCCATCGACGCGGGCGTGAACCACGCGTCGGCGACGAGCCGGCCGTTGCCGAACCGGTAGTCGGCGACGATGCCCCGCGTCGAGTCCACCCGGTCGATCAGGTGGATCGCACCGTCGCGATCCGTGGAGCGCTGGGCGGCCCGGTGTCTTTGCGCGACCTCTTCGATCGTGCTGCCGAGCACGACGCCGCTCGGATCGGCTTCAACCGAGACGACCGGCCCGCCCAGCGGCGCCTCCGTGACCGCCTCGAGCCTCGTGACGGCGCCGCGCCGCTCGCTGACGATCAAGAAAACCGGCGGGCCGCTCGCCACCCAGAACCTGGCTCGGTGCTCGGACGGTGAGGACGGCTCGACCTGCAGCGGGTCGCCGAGCCGCTGGCGATACGTGACGACCGGCGTCCCGAACGCGAGCCCGAACCAGCGTGGGCCTGCTTCCCCACCGGCGAGCGGCGGGTCGCCTGCGACGGCCAGGACGGTCGAAAGAACGGCGACGGCCAGCATGCTCCCTTAATCGACTTGCGGCGGCTGCAACCATTGTGCCAGGAAAATTGTCACAGCGGAAGAGTGGAACAAGCGTACCCCGGCGGCGTATGATACGCAGTGGCGCCGCCTGGGTGACGGCGATTTCCAACCCCTTGAGCGACGGTAAGCGGCAAGGCCCGAGCGGAGTTCATCCGCGACGGCTGGTCCACGCTGCTCGGAAAGCGAGAAACACAACACATGGCTAAAGTGGTCGGCATCGACCTCGGCACGACGAATTCGGTCGTCGCCGTGATGGAAGGGCAAAGCCCGACCGTCATCGCCAACTCCGAAGGGTCGCGCACGACCCCGTCGGTGGTGGCCTTCACGAAGACGGGCGAGCGGCTCGTCGGACAATTGGCGA
>JAQBPL010000201.1 GCA_028287545.1 Vulcanimicrobiota bacterium
CGGGACGCGGATGCTCGAGCGCGATCCGAAGCGGCTCGCGTACGAGCTCGAGGACGCGACCGGCGTCAAGACGCTCGCCGCGTACGACGGCTGGACGTACGATGTCGCTTGAGATCGAGAGCGCGAAGCCGGGCGAGACCGACGCGTTTTGGAAACTGCACGACCGCGACTGGCGCACGGAGCTGTGGAATTTCCGCGTCATCTGGCACGAGCAGACGCACGACGTGATCGCGCGCGACGGCGGCGAGATCGCGGGAGTCCTGCGCCTGCGGATCGCGGCATCGCTCGGCACCGTGGAGGCGCTCTACGTGCTGCCGGATCGCCGCCGGCGCGGGATCGGCCGGCTGCTCGTCTCGCGCGCCGAGGAACTCTCGAACTACTACAATTGCCACAAGGTCAGCGTCGCCGTTTTCCACGACCGTCCGGCGCACTCGTTCTTCACCGCGTGCGGCTACAAGATCGACGCCGTGATCCCGCAGCATACGTTCAAACTCGACGTCGCGCTGCTGCGCAAGTTCTTGCTTTAACAGGCTGCTGAACAAGGGAATCAGGAGCGGCCGGGCTCGCGTATCCGGCGCATTTCGCGCCGGGCGTGCGGCTTCGCCGCCTTGTCGGACGGCGCGCCGCGGCGGTGCTCGGTGAAGAGCTGCAGGACGGGACGCCACTCGGGCGCGCTCACGCGGCGGCTGGTCAGCGATCCGTCGTAGAGGTACACGTTGCCGTGTCCGCTGATCGCGTTGACGAGCGGCCCGCCGCCCGCGTAGGCGGCCGTCGTCGAACCGTCCGACGGCTGTGAGGTTGCCGTTCCGGCGCGCTCGAATTGTGTGTAGACGTGACCGTCTTGCGAACGGCCGGCGAGCTGCGCCGGAGCGGTGACGCCGACCGCGATATTCCCGCTGAGCGACTCGAACCGCGCGAGCCCGGGATCGAACGAGCCGCTGTCGTAGAGGATCGCGCCGCTGACGCTGTTCGCTTCGATCTGCTTGCTGCGGCAATGCTCGAACACGACGTGCGCCGTGTTGACGCGAACGCGGAGCCGGTCGAACGTGGCGTCGGTCGCGGAGAGCGTACCGTTGCTCATCTGCACGAACGCGGTCGTCGTCACGCCGTTGAGCTCCACGCGGCCGAAGTTCTGCAAAACGAACAGGTTCGCGCCGCGGTATCCCTCGATCGTCGTGTGTCCGCCGCTGATTCGGGTTTGCAGAATTCCGGTCGAGGCCGGAATCGTCACGACGAGCCGGGCTCCGGCCTCGGCCGTGACCTTCACGACGTCGTGGGGCCCAGGCCGGAAGGCGGCGTACGGGAAGTCCTCGGGCGGCAGCATCCCCTGGCCGACGACTTGGCCCCCTTCGCGCAGCGCGTAGGGCATCGGCGGGATCGGCGCGGCCAGCGGCATCCGCTCGGTTCCGAACGCGACCGTCCGACGCTCGACCGCCGGCGCGACCTCCGACTCGACCGCCACCGCGGAGCGGTCCCACGTCCGCACGGTGAGCGAGTTGCCGCGCCCAGCGACCTGAATGATGACCACGGCCTGGTCGCCGACGTCGAACGAAGACCCCTCCGCCAGGCCGGGAGCGGTCGTCGCCGCGCACCAGAGGAGCAATGCCCCGAGCCCCGCGATGATCCACCGCGGGGCCCGGGAACGGAGGTCGTCCACCGGCCCAGTGTACGCCCGGTCACTCAGGCCGGTCATGAATCGGGGGTGAAGGATTCGGGCTCGGCTGGGAGGGTGACCGAGAACGTCGAGCCGCCTTCGGGCCGCGCCCGTGCAGCGACGGACCCCCCGTGCACCCGGGCGATGCTGCGGACGATCGCGAGGCCCAGGCCGGTCCCTTCGACCACCCGGCCGTGAGCGGGATCGCCGCGGAAGAAGCGGTCGAACAGCCGGTCGGCGGACTCGTCCTCGATCCCCGGGCCAGTATCGCACACTTCAACGACCGCGCGCCCGTCCACGAGGCGCACTGCGACGTCGACGTGCCCCGCCTCGGTGAACTTGATCGCGTTGTCGACGAGGTTCGTCACCATCTGTCGCATCAGTCCCGCATCGCCCACGACGATTGTGCGCGCCTCAAGCGGGTGGTGCGCGGAGAGCCGCAGGCCCTTGGCGTGCGCGCGTTCGCGCGCGTGCAGCACGACGTCGTCGACGATCAGTTCGACGATCAGCGGTTCCTTCGGGATCGCGTCGCCGGACTCGGCTTTCGCCAGCGTGAGCATGCCCGAGACCATCCCCGCGAGCCGTCCGCTTTCGTCGGCGATCGCGTCGATGGACGAGCGCAGCACTTCCGGGTCGCGATCGCCCCAGCGCTGCAGCATCTGCGCGTTCGCATTGATGACGGTCAGCGGCGTGCGCAGCTCGTGCGATGCGTCGCTGATGAATTGCCGCTCGCGCGCGAACGCCGACTGCAGCCGGTCGAGCATCGCGTCGAACGCGCCCGCCAGCCGGCCGACCTCGTCGCGCCGCTTCCAGCGCAGCCGGCGTCCCAGCCGTTCCGAGCCGATCTCCGCGACCGCGGCGGTGAGCCGCTCAATCGGATCGATCGCCAATCCGGCGATGAAATAGGATGCCGCGCCGATCGCGATCATCGCGGTGAGGGTCACTCCCAGCAGGATGGTGCGCGCGCGGGCCACGAGGTCGTCGACGATATCCAGCCGCTGAGCGACGTAGGCGATCGCCAGCGGCCGGTTCTCCGTGTCGGTCAGCGTGCGGATCACCACGAGCATCGTCCCGGGCCGGTTCCCGCCGATGTGCACCGTCAGGAAGCGCACCGCCGGACCGCGCACCTCGACCGGCGGGAACGAGACGCCGCCGAGATTCGAGCTCTTGCCCAGAATCTGTCCGTTGAGATTGTCGATCTGGACGTACTCGTTGGCCGACGCCCAGCGGTCGAGCGTCGCGCGGTCCGACAGCGCGATCGCCACCGGCGCGTCGCCCGCGAACCCGAAGGTCGACGCTTCGAGCGCGACGCCCTCGATCTGCTCGGCGGTTTGGGTGAGCTGCAGCTTCGCCTGATCGACCAGCAGCGAGCGGAACGCAAAGTCGATCGCGATCGCACCGGTCGCGATCACCACGACGATCAGCGCCGCATACAGCGCGGCGATGCGCGTGCGAAGACTGGTCAGACGACGCTACTCTTTGAGGGCGTAGCCTACGCCGCGCACCGTTTGGATCAATTTCTCGTCGTACGGGTCGTCGATCTTCCCGCGCAAGTAGCGGATGTAGACGTCGATCAAGTTCGAGTCACCCAGGAAATCGCTGCCCCAGACGCCGTTGAAGAGCTCGTCGCGCGAATGCACTTTATTGCGGTGGAGCAGCAGGTACTCCAAGAGCGCGTATTCTTTGGCGGTGAGGTGGATCGACGTTCCGGCGCGCGTCACTTCGTGGCGGTCGCGATCCATGACGAGGTCCTTGGCGCGCAGCACGTTTTCTTGCGGGTCGCGTTCGCGCAAGCGCGCGCGGATGCGCGCCAGCAGCTCTTCGATGGAGAACGGCTTGACGACGTAGTCGTCGGCGCCGCCGTCGAGGCCCGCGACCCGGTCGGGGATGCGGTCTTTCGCGGTCAGCATGATGATCGGCACGCGCGACTTGGCGCGCACCCGCGCGCAGACTTCGAGGCCGTCGAGTTTCGGCAGCATCAGATCGAGCACGACGAGGTCGGGTTCTTTGAGCGCCTTCTCGAGGCCGGAGAGGCCGTCAGCGGCGGTATCCACTTCGAACCCTTCGTGTTCGAGCTCGAGCTTGAGGACGCGCGTGATCTGGGCGTCGTCCTCGACCAAGAGGATCTTGTATTTGCGTTCGTCGGCGCCCCCGGGCGCCGCTCCGTCGCCCGGTCGAGCCCTCACCGGATCTCGACGCGCCGGCGTTGCGGAACGGTGAGCTGCGAGAGGCACCAGGCGGCCGAGATGCCGACCGCGAGCCACATCAGCGTGTTGACCGAGGTCAGGCCGCCGGCGTCGACCAGGCGGGTCACGCCGTCGACGAGCCGTTCGCCCAGCCGCGGCGTGCTCAGCGCGGCCCAAGTGAGCCACATCGCGAGCGCCGCGAGCGTCGCGACCGTCCAGACTTCCCATTGCTGCACTGCCGCGCGGGGGCGGTAGACGGTCGCCGTCATGATGCGCGCGTGCAGGCTCGCCGGCGGGTCCTCCAGGGGGAGGGCGGCCAGTGCTCGGTCGAGGGCGTCGTCGTCGTACATCATATGGTCAGGGCCTTCCGGAGCTGTTCCTTTGCACGGAACAGGTGCGTTTTCACCGTCCCGAGCGGAAGGTTTAACACGGTTGCAATTTCCTCATACTGCTTCCCTTGCAGGTGGTACAGCGTAACCACGGTTCGGTACTTTTCGGGCAGCGCATCGATCGCGCTGCGTAGACGATAGGCTTCGTCGCTGCGCTCCGCCTGGGCTTCCGGTCCGGCTGAGGGATCGGCGCGGTCGGGGAGCTCGTCGCCGGAGAGCCGCTTCCGCTTCGCCAGGCGGTCGCAGCAGCCGCGGTAGCAGATGGTGAAGATCCAGGTTGAGAACTTGGCGCCGGAGCGAAACGTGTTCAGGGCCCGGTAGGCCTTGAAGAACGCCTCCTGGGCGGCGTCCTCGGCCTCGGTGCGGTCGTGCAGGGTCCGCAGGGCGAGGTTGTAGACGGCCCGCTCGTAGCGCGTGACGAGCTCCCCGAACGCGTCGGAGAGGCCGGTCAGGGTAGCGTCAATCAGCGCCTGGTCGTCGACGACCGGCGCCGCTACGGGCGGTAGATCCACCGCGAGTGCCGCTCCCATGCTGTTCGCATGTACGTGCGAGCGATCTTGGGGTTTCGTCCCGCCCGTTCCCGCGCAACGAAACTCCGGGGACCGGGCCCCGTACATGGGGCATGATTTCGCGCTCGACCGTCCTGGGCGGCTTGATCGTCGTCGAACTCGCCATCGTCGGAGCCGCTGCCAGCGCCTTGACCGGAGGCGGAACGCCGTCGGGCTACGGTGCCCCGACGTCGATGGGCTCCACCGCCCTCGACCGCACGTTCATCACGGGGCCCGCGCCGCGCGTCGTCGTCGACGTCGGAGACGTTCACGTCACGGTGGAAACCGCCGGTTCGCCGAGCGTTCACGTCGTCGAGACGGTCCTGGCGCACGGGTTCATGTCCGGGAAGCCGGATGCTGTGGTGGCGGAGCAAACGCCGGACGGGGTCCGCGTGCACTCGACCGGCGACGGCTCGCTGCACGTGATGCTCGGTCACTTCAACCACGAACTGCGCTTGGTCGTTCCAGCGACGGCTCGGCTGGAGCTCGCGACCGGCGGGCGGATCGACGCCTCCGGGCTGCGCGCCAAACTGGTCGCCCACTCGAGCGACGGATCGATCCACGTGCGCGACCATCAAGCGGACCTCGACGCGAGCACCGACAGCGGGCGGGTCGAGCTCGTGGACGTTCAGGGGAAGGCGATCGACGCGACCACGCGCGACGGGCGCATCTACCTGACCCGGGTCGGCGCGGACCGGCTGGTCGCCCATTCCGACTCCGGGCGCATCGTCGGCGCCGGCGTCCGGGCCTTCGACGGCTCGCTCACGACCGCGGACGGGCGCGTGATCGTCTCGTTCACCGCCGGGAGCGACGCTACGGCGCAGGTCCACACGGACGACGGCGAAGTCCGGGTCGCCGGATTCAGCTCGACCGACGACGGCACGAGCAAGCGCACCGTCCGCCTAGGCTCGGGCCGCGGCCACTTCGAAATTTCGACCGCCAGCGGGCCGATCACCATCACCCAGGGAGCCAACGTCTGATGCCCGACAACGTAGTCGCAGCGCTCGCGATCATCTGCATCTTCGGTTTTCCGGTCGCGGCCTGGATCGTCTTCCGGGCGTTCCGCTTCCTCGAGCGGATGGAGATGATCAAGCGGGGGATCGTCCCCCCGCCGGATTC
>JAQBPL010000151.1 GCA_028287545.1 Vulcanimicrobiota bacterium
GCAGTCCGCACGCGCGCGCGCCTCCGCGCGCGGCCGCGGCGTAGAGCGTCTCGCCGCACGACGCGCCGGGTTCGGTGGCGGAGACGATGCGCCGCCGCGCGCCGAGCCGCTGGCCGTACTCGAGCCAGCGCAGCTCTTCGACCGGCGAGATCGAGACGTTGCTGTCGGATCCGATCCCCACCGCTCCGCCGGCCGCCAGATAGGGTGCGAGCGGGAAGAGCCCGTCGCCGAGGTTCGCTTCGGTCGTCGGGCACAATCCGGCGACCGCGCCGCTGCGCGCCAAACCGTCGCGTTCCGTGGCGTCGAGGTGCGTCGCGTGCACGAGACACCAGCGCGCGTCGACGTCGTGGTTGGCGAGCAGCCACGCGACCGGCCGCGCCCCGAGCGCCGCGCGCACGGCGTCGACCTCACGTTCCTGCTCCGCGACGTGCAGGTGGATCGGCACGTCGCGCGGCGCACCGGCGGTCAGCGCGCGCAGCTCGTCGGGCGTCACCGCGCGCAGCGAGTGAGCGCAGGCGCCGACGATCACGTTCGGATCGTTCGCGTGATCCCGGCGCAAGGTTTGCGAGAGTTCGAGCACGTCGTCGACGCCGCTCGCGAAGCGGCGCTGCTCGGGGCGCAGCGGCGCTCCGCCGGCGTCGGAGTGCGCGTAGAGCGCCGGCAGGAGGCAGAGCGCGATCCCCGCATCGTTCGCTGCGGCGATGAGCGCGCGCGACATCACGGCGCGGTCGGCATACCAGGCGCCGCGCGGATCGCGATGCAGGTAGTGAAATTCGGCGACCGCGGTGTACCCGGCCGCCAGCATGGAGCGGTAGACGCCGGTCGCGATCGCGCGCAGACCGTCGGGTTCGAGCGTGCCGGCGAGCGCGTACATCGCCTCGCGCCACGACCAGAAATCGTCGCCGTCCGCGGCGCGGCGCTCGGCGGCGCCGGCCATCGCGCGTTGAAACGCATGCGAATGCAGGTTCGGCAGACCCGGGACGACCGGACCGTCGACAAGCTCCGCGTCCCCATCCACTTCGAACGCGCCGGGCCGCACGTCGACGATCGTCCCATCCGGAGCGACGTCGATCGCGACGTCGGGGGCCCAGCCGGTGGGGAGCAGCGCCTCCCGGGCGATCAGTCGCATGGCGTGTTCTACGACGCAGACGGCCTCCCGGCCGCCCCGCCCCTTAGGAAGGTGCGGCGCCCCGGCGCGGAACTCGCCCTTCTCTCGACCTCGCTCATGGAGACCGCGACTTGGATTCCGCCCGGTACGACGCCCTCGACGCGCGTCTCACGTCGCTCGAGCGCCAGGCGAAATGATGCCGGCGCCCCCCTACGAGACGATCTGGTACAACGCATCCCTCGCCACGATGACACCCGGCGGCGCGCCGTACGGAACGATCCGCGACGGAGCGATCGCCGCGCGCGACGGCCGCATCACGTGGGTCGGTGCGCGCGCGGAGCTGCCCGATGCGCCCGAGCGGCTCGCCGAGCACGCGATCGACGCGGGCGGCGGGTGGATCACGCCGGGGCTCATCGACCCGCACACGCACGTCGTGTTCGGCGGCGATCGGGTCGGCGACTTCGAGCGGCGGGTCGCGGGCGAGAGCTACGTCGCTGCGGCAGCCGGCGGCAGCGGCATCCTCCACACCGTTGCGATGACGCGCGCCGCCGATGAGGCGACGCTGCTCCGCGAAGCGCTGCGCCGCGTCCGCACGATGACGGCCCACGGCACCACGACGCTCGAGATCAAATCGGGCTACGGGTTGGACGTCGGGACGGAGATGCGCCTCCTGCGCGTCGCGCGGCGCATCGGCAGCGAGCTCGGCATCTCGGTGCGCACGACGTATCTCGGCGCGCACGTCGTCCCGCCGGAATACACGCAGCGCCGCGACGCCTACCTCGCGCTGGTCTGCGACGACGCGCTGCCGCGCATCGCCGCCGAAGGCTTGGCCGATGCGGTCGACGTGTTTTGCGACGCGATCGCGTTTTCGCCGGCGGAGACCGCGCGCGTGCTCGAGACCGCGCAGCGGCTCGGGCTCGCGGTGAAAGTGCACGCCGATCAGATCGCCGACACGGGCGCCGCCGCGGTCGCCGCGCGCTATCACGCGCTCTCCGCCGATCATCTCGAACGCACCGGCGACGAGGGCGTGCGTCGACTGGCCGAAGCAGGCACCGTCGCCGTGCTGCTGCCGGGTGCGTATCATTATCTGCGCGAGACGGTAAAGCCGCCGGTCGACGCGTTGCGCGCGCACGGCGTCCCCATCGCGCTCGCGACGGACTGCAATCCCGGCACGTCGCCGGTGCTCACCCTGCCGACCGCGATGAACCTCGGCTGCGTGCTCTTCGGCCTGACGCCCGAAGAAGCGCTCTCCGCCGTCACCCGCAACGCGGCGCGCGCGCTCGGCCTCAACGATCGCGGCGAACTGCGCGTCGGCGCACGCTGCGACCTCGCGCTGTGGAACGCCGCCTCGCCCGCCGAGCTCTCCTACTGGCTCGGCAGCAGCCCCTGCACCGGCACCGTCATCGCCGGCGTACCGACGCGCACGTGACCCTGAGCCCCTATGTCACCCTGAGCCCCTATGTCACCCTGAGCTTGTCGAAGGGCGCAACTGTGGGCATTGAAAGCCGACGAGCGACGTGCAGACCGTGTTCAGGACGCGTGACAACCGTGCGGCCTTGGCGTCGTCCCAGAGCGTGCGCGAACCGTCGGCCAGGTAGGCTTGCTGGTTGATCTCGATCTGCAGCGCCTGCACGCCGCTTGCGGGATCGCCGTAGTGGCGCGTGATGTAGCCGCCCTTGAACCGGCCGTCGATGACCACCGAGTACGGCGATGACGCAACGGCGGCGCGGGCGGACTCAACCAGCGCAGGATCGCACGAACGGCCCGAGTTCGTTCCCAGGTTCACGACGGGCAGTTCGCCCTCGAAGAGCCGCGGCAACGTGCCCCAAATCGAATGCGCGTCGATCAGCAGCACGCCGCCGTGCTCGGCGCGGATGCGTGCGATCTGCGCGGCCAATTCCGCGTGGTAAGGATCGAAGTAGCGCGCGCGGCGGCCCGCGGCTTCGTCCTCGCCGGGTTCGTCGCCGGGCGCGTAGAGCGGGTCGCCTTCGAACGTCTCGGTCGGAACGAAGCCGGTCGTCGTCGCACCGGGATAGAGCGACGCTCCGCTGGGATCGCGGTTGAGATCGACGGCGTAGCGCGACCAGCGCGCGCGCAGCACCGTCGCATCGAGCTCGCGGGCGAACGGATACAGCCGGTCTGCGTACCAATCGGTGTCGACGAGCGAACGCCCCGCCTCGGTCAGCCGCGGCGCAAGGTCGGCGGGGAGTTGCGTTCCGACGTGCGGCGCGCTGATCAGCAGCGCACCGCGCCCCGGACGCACGTCGTAGTCTTCGCTCATCGGGCTGCCGTCGTCGGGAAGAGCGAAGCGACGAGCGGCGTGAAGCGTCCCGCGCGCACCAACGCCGCGACGCGTTCGATCTCCGGCGAGAGGTAGCGGTCCCCGCCGACGTCGCCGTCCGGAGCGATCTCGAGCAGTGCGGCCTCGAGTGCCTCCGACGTCCGCAGCGGACGCCGCCACGTGATGCCGCGCGCCGCGGCGAGCAGTTCCACCGCCACGATGTTGGCGGCGTTGCGCAGCATGTCGTCGAGCCGCCGCGCGGCGTGCGTCGCCATGCTGACGTGATCCTCTTGACCGGCCGAGGTCGGAATGCTGTCGACGCTCGCCGGGTGCGCGAGGATCTTGTTCTCCGAGGCGAGCGCCGCGGCCGTCACCTGAGCGATCATGTAGCCGGATTCGAGTCCCGGATCGGTGGCGAGAAACGACGGCAGTTGGCTGAACGTCGGATCGACCAGCAGCGCCGTGCGCCGTTCGCTCAAATTCCCGATCTCCGCGATCGCCAGCGCGAGCGCGTCCGCGGCGAAGGCGACCGGCTCGGCGTGGAAGTTGCCGCCCGAGATCACGTCGCCTTCGTCGGGGAAGACCAGCGGGTTGTCGGAGACGGCGTTCGCTTCGTCGACCAGGATCGCGGCGGCATCGCGGATCGTGCGCAAGCACGCGCCGAGGACCTGCGGGATGCAGCGCAGGCTGTACGGATCCTGCACGCGGCCGCAGTCGCGATGCGAATCGTTGATCTCCGTTCCCGCCACCAGCCGCCGCATCGCCGCGGCAACGTCGCTCTGCGAGGCGTGGCCGCGCACCGCGTGGATGCGCGGATCGAACGGCGTGACGCTGCCGAGCGCGGCTTCGATCGTCAGCGCGCCGGCGACGAGCGAGGCCGCCAGCACGTCTTCCGCGCCGACGAGCCCGTGCAGCGCGAGCGCCGTCGAGACTTGCGTGCCGTTGAGCAGCGCGAGGCCCTCCTTCGCCTGCAGCACCAGCAGGTCGATGCCGGCGGCCGGCAGCACGTCGCGGGCGGGACCGCGCACGCCGCCCGCGATCGCGTCGCCGACGCCGATCAGCGCCGCGGCGAGATGCGCCAGCGGCGCAAGATCGCCCGATGCGCCGACGGACCCTTGGCCCGGAATCGCCGGCAGCACGTCGCGTTCTAAACACGCGAGCAGCGTCTCGATGACGCTCCAGCGAATGCCCGAATAGCCGCGCGCCAGCGAGTTGATCTTCAGCGCGAGCGTCAGCCGCACCGGCTCACGCCCAAGCAGCGGTCCAACGCCGCACGCGTGCGAGACGACGAGGTTGCGCTGCAGATCGGCCAGCTTCTCGCGCGGGATCCGCGTCTGCGCGAGCTTGCCGAAGCCCGTGTTGATGCCGTACACCGACGCGTCGCGCTCCGCGATCGCGGCGACGAGCGCGGACGCACGGTCGACGTTGGGCCGGGCCGACGGATCGAGCACGAGCTGCGCGTCGTGCCGCAGCAGCGCGCGCACGTCGGCGGCCTCGAGCGCGCCCGCGCGCAGCTTCAC
>JAQBPL010000154.1 GCA_028287545.1 Vulcanimicrobiota bacterium
ACAGTCCGATCGTCCAGACCTGATCGAGGCGGAAGGCGACTGCCACCGGGAGGATGCCGACCGCGAAAATGCGGATCTGAGCGCTGAGGGCGAAGATTCCGCGGGAGCGCCGGCCTTCCAGCAGCCGTTCGTTCTCACGCATCGTCGCCAACATATTCAGGACGCCGAGCACCCCGCCCAGCGCCAGTTCGAGACCGGCAACCGGATTCCGCAGCGCCGCGAGAGCGACGAGCGGGACGAGGAACAACGACGTCCGCACGGAGATCAGCTTCTTGCGGGCGTGATACGCGCGCAATTCGGCTGTCGGGTCGGCGCCGCTTCCATTGTGCCCGCCGTGGGGCGTCCCCTCCTCGACGTTTCTCGCAGAGGGCGTCAATTCTGCCTCAAGAGGGGCCGCAGGGCGAGCACGATCACTACGATGCCGAGCACCAGCCCGCCGAGGAGCCCGACGGGCATCCAGACGCCGGTTCCGGTTAGCCGAGCGACCAGCAGGCCGACGAAGAAGCCGCCGACCACGGTCGCACTGAAGGCGCCCGCGGCGGCGACCAGCCGGATCATACGGCGGCCGGGACCGGGGCGAACTCGTCCGGCGCCGGCCCGCCCCGCAGCGCGGCCAGCAGGCCGGCCACGATCCGCTCCGAGGCACGCCCATCGCCGTACGGATTCGAGGCTCGGGCCATGCGCGCGTAGAGCGCCTCGTCGGTCAGCAGGCGGTGCGTCTCCGCCACGACGTCGGCGTACTCCGCGCCGATCAGGCGCAGGGTCCCCGCCTCCAGGCCCTCGGGACGCTCGGTCTCGCGCCGCATAACGAGGACGGGCTTCCCCAGCGTCGGCGCTTCCTCTTGAAGACCGCCCGAGTCTGTGAGGACGAAATGCGAGGCGGCGACGGCCGCGACCGTCTCGGCGTAGTTGAGCGGGTCGACCAGCCGGACGTGCGGGTTGCCGTCGAGCACGGCGCGGACGACCGGGGCGACCTGCGGCGAGGGGTGCACCGGCCACAGGATCTGCGGGCGTTCCGGGAAGGCCGCGATCGTGGCGATCGCCCGCGCGATCTCCCCGATCTGGCCGTGGTTCTCGCGCCGGTGTGCCGTCACGAAGATCAACGGCCGGGCGGGATCGAGACCGTCGAGCGACGGGGTCGCGATGCCCCGTTCGCGCATCCGCCGCTCGGTCGCCAAGAACGCGTCGATCACCGTGTTGCCGGTGACCGCGATGTGCGCGTGCTGCGTCCGCTCGGCGAGCAGGTTCGACTTGGCGCGCGACGTCGGCGCGAAATGGAACGAGGTGAGCACGCTGGTGAGCCGCCGGTTCGCTTCTTCCGGATAGGGTTCGGCGATCGACGACGTGCGCAGCCCCGCCTCGACGTGGCCGACCGGGATCTTCTGGTAGAACGCGGCGAGTGCGGCGGCGGTCGACGTCGTCGTGTCGCCGTGGACGAGCACGACGTCCGGCCGCCGCTCGGTCAGCACGCGTTCCATCCCGCTCAGCACGCGGGTCGTGATGTCGGTCAGCGACTGCGTCTTCGTCATGATGTCGAGATCGACGTCGGGGGTGATCTCGAAGAGGCGCAGCACCTCGTCGAGCATCTCGCGGTGCTGCGCCGTGACGCAGACGATCGCTTCGACGTCCGGCTGCGCCGCGCGCAATGCGTGCACGACCGGCGCCATCTTGATCGTATCCGGCCGCGTCCCCATCACGGCCATTATCTTTAACGGCGCTCCGCTCACGCTGCGCGCCCCCCACGCCTGCGGCGCGGGGCCCCCGGGTCCGAGCTCGCAACAACCTGAGTAGCCCGGGCGCGGTGCTCCTGCGCTCGCTCCATCACCGTGCTCGTCATGCGAACTTCAACGCGCCGACGCCGCCGGAAAGGAACAAGGCGACAAGGCCGAGCGCAATACAGAGGCCGTAGATCAACAGCACCGCCTGGCGCACGTTCAGCCCGAAGCGGAAGATCAGTTGATGGTGGAAGTGTCCGCGGTCGGCTTCGTAGATCTTCTTGCCGGCGCGCGTGCGGCGCACGATCGCGGCGGCCGTGTCGATGACCGGCAGCCCGAGCACGATAAGCGGCACGAGCAGCGAGATCGTAAACGCGACCTTGCTGGCGCCCACGATCGACACCGTCGCGAACACGTAGCCGATGAACAGCGCGCCCGAATCGCCGAGGATGATCTTGGCCGGGTTGTAGTTGTACGGCAGGAAGCCGAGCGCCCCGCCCACCAGCGCAGCCAGGATCAGCGAGATCTCGGGATGCCCTTGGCTCAGGCTGATGACCAGCAGAAACATCCCGGCGATCGCGGTGAGCCCCGAGAGCAACCCGTCGAGCCCGTCGATGAAGTTGATCGCGTTCATCATCCCGACGTACCACACCAGCGTGATCGGAATGCTCAACCAGAGCGGGAAATAGATCACCGCGCCGTGATGGAACGGGTCGCGCACGAACTGGATGAGGAACCCGTAGAGCATCGAGATCGACGCGACGAGGACTTGCGCGAGCAGTTTCACGCGCGGGCTCATCCCCATCACGTCGTCCCAGATGCCGATCATGAGAATCAGCGTCCCGCCGAAGATGAGGCCGACGACGCTCTGCACGACGTCGTGCACTTTGCCGACGTCGTCGAGCTGGTGCGTGTTGATCAGATATCCGAGTGCCGAGAACAGCGCGAACGCGAAGCCGAGAAAGACGGCGATACCGCCGATGCGCGGTTTCGGCTGGTCGTGCATGCGGCGCTCGCCGGTCGCATCGAGCATCCCGACGTTGAGCGCGAGCTTGCGGACGTATGGCGTCACGAAGGCGGCCGTCGCGAACGCGAGGACCAGCACGGCGACGATCATCAGGGAGTTCACGGGTGCGTTCGTACCTGGTCCGGGAAGAAGGGTTCCAGCGCGACGCCGGCCGCCGCGAGCAGCTCGCTCGAGACGGCGTCTGGGTACGCGTCGGCGTAAACGATGCGCACGACCCCTGCGCTGATCAGGAGCTTGGAGCAACCGGCGCAGGGTTGATGGGTGCAGTACGCCGTGGCGCCGGCGAGGCTGACGCCGTGCAGCGCACCCTGCACGATGGCGTTCGCCTCGGCATGGGTCGCGCGCAGACAGTGCCCGTCGACCATCATGCAGCCGGCCTCGGTGCAATGCGGGACGCCGCGCGGCGCCCCGTTGTACCCGGTCGTGAGGATCCGCTTGTCCCGGGTGAGCACGGCGCCCACGCTCGCCCGAGGGCACGTGGCCCGCGTCCCGACCGTCCGCGCGATCTCCATGAAATACGCGTCCCAGCCGGGGCGCGCGGCACCGTCTCTTGCTTGGGGTCCGGAAATTCGCTCGTCGCCGTGCACCGAGGTCTGCCTATTCGTCACGCCGTCATTTGCGGCCCGTCCGTCGACGTCCCCAGCTCGCCGGGCCGCCCCGCCGACCGAGAGGACCGTACACCCCAGGCGCGCAACGCGACGGCAAGCGCTCAGGGTGTCGCTGCGCGCTCGAAAGGACGTCGATGTACGCGCGCAAAGCGGTCCGTGACGCGGCGGCGGATTCCGCCCGCCCGGCTCCGCAGCGCTCCGTCGGTGCCGCTGAACCCGCGCAGGCGCCTGCGCCCGCTCGGCATCGCTTGGCCTCGATCGGGCTCCCAGGTGGGGATGTCATCCAGCGCGCGATCGGCTTCGAGTACGAACTCGGCGGCGTGCGCACGTACGAGGAGACGGGCTGGATCAGACACGTCCCGGTACCTTTGAAGAAGCGCACCGAGATCGCGCCCGAGCGGAACGGCTTCAAGATCACGGCCGACGACCCGCCGACCGGCTCGACCGACACCCGCTCCGATCTCGAGCTCATCATCGATCCGCCGATCGATGACACGAAGGACGGCGCGCGCGCGGATGCGGCGCGGCGCCTGACGGCGATGCAGAACTTCGTCGCCGCGCTCGGCCTCGCCGGCGCTGCCGCCACCGGCAACAAGGTGCAGGCGAGCACGTACGGCGGCAGCCGCAACCACTATTTCGACGTCCCTCCGAACTCGTTCGCCACCGGCCAGCTGCAGGTCTCGGCGGGACTCGATCTGCGCGCATTGGCGAACGTCCGCAGCGGCGCGGCAGCAACCGCTGCGGACAACAGGGCCACCGCGCTCCAGGCGCAGGGGCCGGTCCCCCGGCGGCTGGTCAACGAAGTCGTGACCACGATGAACGGCGCGGGCGGCCAGTCCGACGGGACGATTTGGACCGCGTCGCTCGCCGCCGCGCGCACCATCCTCGGCAACGCGGTCAACCGGCCCGACATCTATGTGCCGCAGCTCGCGGCGGTCATGAGCATGATCGTCACCATCCCCACGGTCGCGCGTACCGCGAACAACGTGCCGTACGCGAAGACGACGAGTGCGAACCTGCTCGCGCGTACGGATTTCGCGACGACGCTGGGACTGCTTTCGAACGCGGTGCGCGGGGTGCTCGTCCGGCGCAAAGCCGCCTGGAGCACGGCGATGCTCGACATCGTGAAGACGGAGTCCGGCGATGCTACCCTGACGCTGGCCTCACCGGTCTTTCCGGCGCAGATCGGGACCGCACCGCAGATCCAGCTCACCATGGGCGAATGGTTCTCGGGCTTGGCGTCGACCGTCAGCGTCGACCAGCTGACGGAAGCGGACTATCCCCAGGACTACGGCGAGGAACAGGGAGAGCAGCTCGAATCGCTGGGTGGGTTCGGGTCACGCACCGACGCGCCGCTGCGCGACCAGGCGCGACGCGCGATCTTCGAGTTTCGCCAGCTCCCCGCGGTCGGTTCGACCGAAATCGCCGATCGCGGGCTCGGCGTGTGGGATTACGTGATGCGCGCGCACGGTCGAACGCCCCCGTCCTGAGCGCAGCGTTTAGCGCGCGCGCGCGCTGACCGGCACGGAGCTCGTCGAACCGAACATCCGGTCTCCCGCGTCGCCGAGGCCAGGCACGATGTAGCCGTGCTCATTGAGTTTTTCATCGACGGCGGCGGTCACGATGCGCACGCTCGGGTGCTCGCGCCCGAGCGTGGCGATCCCTTCGGGTGCCGCGATGATGCACACGAAGACCGGCGACTTCGCGCCGCGCTCGGCGAGCAAACTCAACGCCGCGGAACCCGAGTGTCCCGTCGCGAGCATCGGGTCGAGGACGAACACGTCGCGTGCGGCGAGATCGTCGGGAAGGTTGGCGTAGTACGGGATTGCCGCGAGCGTCTTGGGATCGCGGTAGAAGCCGAGGTGCGCCACGACCGCGTCGTCGACGACGGCCATGAAGCCGGGCAACAGGCCGAGGCCAGCGCGCAAAATCGGTGCGACGACTGGCCTCGTTGCGATGCGGCGGACCTTCGCGAGCGCGACCGGCGTCTGCAGCTCGATCTCCGTCTGCGGCAGTTCGCTCGTCGCCTCGTAGGCGAGCAGCTGGCCGAGTTCCTCGACCAGCCGGCGAAAGACCGGCGTCGGCGTCGATGCGTCGCGCAGACGCGCGAGGCGGTCTTGGACGGCGGGATGATCGACGATCAGCGGCACGCTCACGGCGCGGCCTTCGTCACCCGGCGCGCTCCCCCTCGGGGGTGCACGTCGGTAAAGAGTCTGCCTAGGGCGAATTCGCAGTCCCTTTTCTTGCTACTGTTACCGCAGGTGCCGGGTGCGACCAGTCCCGCTTCCGTTCTGTCGGAGGAGGTAGTTCGTGTTGTCTCGGCTCGACGAAGTTCTGCCACCGCAACGAGTCATCGGATTGACCGCGTTCATCGAAGCCTTGGCGTCGGGAACGATCGTGGACCTGCAGCTGCGCCCGGTGCTCGACGCGCACGCAACGGCCGAAGAGCGATCCGGCGCGAACGCACTCGGCGTCTTTCTTGACAATCTGGCCGGGAATCTGAACGCGCTGGGCGTCTCCATCAACGAAGCATCGACGCACGGAAGAAACGGGGAGCTGCTGGCCGGCGTCGCGGAAGACGCGGCGACGCAGTCGCGCCGCTCCGACGAAATCCTCGCGGCAGTGAGCGAGAGCGCCACCGGCGCAGCGCACGTGAGCGAGCTGACCCAGTCGACGAGCGAGATCTCTGCGGCGCTGCGCGGCGCCGCCGCCGCGTCGATCGACGCGACGTACGAAGCGCTCGTGAAACTCGACCGCGTCGCGGAGCAGGTTCGCGAAGTCGAGCAGACGGTGCACTCGCTCGATGACGCGGTGCTGCGGATCGGCGATTTCGTCTCGACGATCCGCGACATCGCGGACCGCACCCACCTCCTCTCGCTCAACGCGCGCATCGAAGCGGCGCGCGCGGGCGATCAGGGCCGCGGTTTCGGCGTGGTCGCCTCCGAGATTCGCAAGCTCGCCGAGAACGCCACCATCGCGTCGCGCGACGTCGCGCAGACGATCGCCGCCGTCGCCGAATCGGCGCAACGCACCCGGATCGGCATCGACCAAACGGCCAGAACGGTCTCCGGCGCCGCCGGCGACGGCTCGCGCCTGCGCGAGGAACTGCAGCACATTCGCAGCCTGATCGACGGCGCGAGCGAACGCGTCGCGTCGATCGCGCTCGTCGCGCACCAGCAATCGGTGGCGCTCGAACACGTGCGCGAAGTCGTCGCGGAGACGAAGCAGGAAGCCTTTGTTGGCGCCGTGCGCGCGGCGGCGCTGCGCGACAGCGGCGCCGGCGAGCTGAACCGGAACGCGCACGCGATCCTCGGGCACTACCGCACCGGCAGCGTGGTCGACCGCATGTACGACGCCGCGACGGCGGCGGCCGTCGACGTCGAGCTCGCGCTCGATCAGGCGCACGCGACGCTGCGGCGCCGCGGCATCGACCTCTTCTCGACCGAATACCGCGACCTGCGCGGCATCGCGCTCTCGCGTCTGGGCGGGCTGTGCGACGTGAGCCGAGCTCCGGCAAACGGCTTCGATCCGCCGAAATACTACACGTCGTGGGATCACGAGCTCGACGCGGCGCTGGCCGCCGTCGTCGACGATCACGGTTTCCGCAGCAAGACGATCGAGTTCATCTGCATCGTCGACCTCAACGGCTTCCTCACGATGCACCGCAGCGATTATCGCAAGGATTTCACCGGCGACGTCGAGCGCGACAAGGTCGGCAACCGCGTGAAGCGGTTCTTCGACGGGCCGACCGAACTGCGCGCCGCGCGGGTCGGCTTGGACGCGGCCGCGATTCCGCCGCGCGCGTCACGCGGCGCCTTCTCGGCGGCCGGAATCGACCTGGGGCGTCCGGCGAACGACCGGCCGATGATCGTGCAGAGCTACGCCCGCGACACCGGCACCGTGATGAACGATCTGTCAATCCCGCTCTATGCCGCAGGCCAACGCTGGGGCGCGTTGCGCCTCGCCTATCGCGCGGACGCGAGCTAGCCGCGACCCTTCGACAAGCTCAGGGTGACAAGACTGGAGGCGGCACCCAGGCGGGATTCGTTCTCGAGACGAGGATCGCGTCGCGCCACGCTCGACCCATGTAGAGGTAGTCGCGCGCGTAACCTTCGACGGAGAACCCGAGTTTGCGCAGGACGCGCCCGCTGCGCTCGTTGGTCGGATGATAGCTCGTCTCCAACCGGTGTAAGTTCAGCGCGCCGAACCCGTGGTCGACGGCCGCCCCCGCCGCTTCGGTCGCGTACCCGCGACCCTCGTGCGCCGCGTCGACGGAATAGCCGATGATCGCGCATTGGATGACGCCGCGCCGGATATTCCACAGATTGACCAGTGAGACGAGCGCACCGCCGTCCTTCGCGAACGCCGCGAAGCGCACGAACTCACCGCGGCGATTCGCCGCTTCGGCCTGCTCGCATTCGCGGCGGTGATAGTCGAGAGTGTAGAACGACGGGGCGCGCGCGGGCTCCCACGGATCGAGATGCGCCCGATTGCGGGAGTAGTAGTCGAGGATATCCGGAGCATGCTGCGGCCCATACGGCTCCATGCGGAGCCGTTCGGTCTCGAGCGGCAACGCTACGGAACATCGTGGCGTGAGGCGAGCTCGGCGACCCGCGCGCGGAGCTGGTCCTTCTTTTCGCCGGTGCCGACGTCGGTGAGCGCTTCGCCGATGATCTTGCCGACCTCGCGCGCGTCGGCTTCGCTGAAGCCGCGCGACGTGATGGCGGGCGAGCCGATGCGAATACCGCTCGTGATCGCGGGCTTCTGCGGATCGAACGGAATCGCGTTCTTATTCACCGTGATGCGAATCTCGTCGAGGTACTCCTCGACCGCTTTTCCGGTGAGACCCTTCGGACCCAGATCGACCAGCAGCAAGTGCGTGTCGGTGCCGCCGCCGACGAGGCGGACGCCGGCGCGGGTGAGTTCCTCGCCCATCGCTCGCGCGTTGGCGAGAGTCTGCTGCTGATACGTCTTGAACGACGGCTGCAGGGCCTCGCCGAACGCGACCGCCTTGGCGGCGATCACGTGCATGAACGGGCCGCCCTGGATCCCCGGGAACACGCTCTTGTCGACGGCCTGTGCGAGGTCGGCGGTCGAGAGGATCAACCCGCCGCGCGGACCGCGCAGCGTCTTGTGCGTGGTCGAGGTTACCAGGTGCGCGAACTTCACCGGCGAGGGGTGCAGGCCGGCGGCGACGATGCCGGCGATGTGCGCGAAATCGACCATGAAGAGCGCACCGACTTCGTCCGCGATCTCACGGAACGGCGCGTACTCCATCGTGCGCGGATACGCGCTCGCGCCGGCGATGATCAGCTTCGGCTTGTGCTCGCGGGCGAGCTCGCGGACTTGGTCGAAATCGATCAGCTCGGTGTCTTTGCGCACGCCGTAGGCGACTGCGTTGTAAAGTTTGCCGCTATAGCTGACCTTGGTGCCGTGCGTAAGGTGACCGCCGTGCGCGAGCGACATCCCGAGGATCGTGTCGCCGGGCTTGAGCACGGCCATCATCGCGGCCATGTTGGCCGGCGCGCCGGCGTGGGGCTGCACGTTGGCGTGGTCGGCGCCGAAGAGCTTCTTGAGCCGTTCGATGGCGAGCGTTTCGGCGACGTCGACGTACTCGCAGCCGCCGTAGTAGCGCTTGCCCGGATAGCCTTCGGCGTACTTGTTGGTCATCACGCACGCCATCGCTTCGCGCACCGCGCGGCTGGCGTAGTTCTCCGAGGCGATCAGCTCCAGGTTGTCGCGCTGACGGCGCTCCTCGTTTGCGATCGAGGCATAGAGCTCGGGATCTTGAGCGGCCAGGGTGTCGGGGGAGAGCAATTGCATCGGTCGGTGTCAGCCTCGGTCGTGGATCGTCGGGAAGAGAGTGCGATTCGCCGCCGCCGCCCGCGTTGCCCGTGCGGGCTAGCCGCGGTCCTCGGGGTCGCTGCGCTTGCGGATCAGCGTGGTTGCGGAGTAGTCGGGCTTGCCTGCCGGCGGGCGGCGCGCCGCTGTGAAGCGCAGGACTTGCACCATCACCAGCAGTCCGACCGTTGCGACCAGCGCGATCCAGAACCACGGGCTGGCGTAGCGCGGATATGTGTGGTCGAACAGATATTCCGCCAGCGCGATCACGACGGCGGCCAAGGGGACGAGGTTCCCCAGCGTCTGGCGGTCGATCATCGCGCGACCGGCGGCAGCGTGGGGTTTACGATGGACACAGGGGGTCTCCGGGGAAGGTGCGCGTGGTGCGCATCGCCATTTCGAGCAACTCGTTTCGTCGACCGCTTGCGTTGCGCGAGCTGACCCAACTCGAGTGGGTCGAGCGCTGCGCATCGGTGCTCGAAGCGGACGGCATCGTCGCCGCGGTCGCCGACTTCCCCCGCGTCGATGCCGAGTACGTCGCCCAGCTGCGCAAGGTGACGATCGATCTCGGTCTGGTCCCGTTCGGCCTCGACGCGCCCGCACTGCTCGATCCGACCGCCGCGCCGGGCTCGTTCGGGGAGGTGCTCGCGCTCGCGAACGCGTTCGGCGCGGCCGTCGTGCGGACGATGCTGCCGGCGCCTGGAGAGGTCCCGCCGGCCAGCTTCGTAGAGGCGGTGGCGGCCGCGAAGGAAGCGAGCCGCGCGGCCAAGGCGGCGAACGTCACCTTGGTGGTCGCGGCAGCGCCCGGGACCCTCGGCGCGGATTTGAGCGGGGTGAAGCACCTGCTCAAGGACGTGGACAGCGCGTGGCTGCGCGCATGCCCCGCGGCGCTGACCGATCCGGCGGTGATTTCGGCCAAGGACCGCTTTCCGGCCCTCGCGGCGACGACGGCGGACGATCCCGCAGGGGTCGCCTCAGCGGCGCGGAGCGCGTGGGTGATCGTCGATGCCGAGGCGGAGCAACCGCTCGACGAGCTTGCCGCCTACGTCGGCGCATTGCGCGATGCGCAGGCCGAAGGGCGCCTCTCGAAGCGCTGACCCGGCGAGGAAGAGTGGACGAGACCGCAGCGGACGTCTAGATCCTGGTTGAAGACCTGCCTGTGGCAGGTGGGTGCGGCCCGGGCGCCCAGTGTCCGGCCCTTGTGGGGTCGGGCAACCGGTCGTATCCGGAGCTG
>JAQBPL010000189.1 GCA_028287545.1 Vulcanimicrobiota bacterium
TCGGCGAGGAACACGATCGGGATGGCCAGCAGCACGAGTGCGGCAAAGCCGACCATCACGTCGTCAAAGGCGAGCGACTGCGCCTGTGCGTTGACGAGCGCAGCTAACGCGGCGATCGAGCCGCCGCCCTGGAGGTACTCGGCGACGGGTACGTGCGCGGGCGTGATGGTTCCAGCCAATTCCGCCAGGTGCACCGCAGAACGATGATCGAGGAGCGTTTGAAACGCGCCCGTTCCGATCATGAGGCCGACCGGAACCGATACTTTGTAGATCGAGAGACCGGCCGGGAGGTCGGCGAGGCCGAGACTCCCGAGCACGAGCGCCGGTACCGGTTGGCTCAGCATGGAGAAAAACAGGCCGAAGAGCAGCGAGGTCGCGACGAAAGACCCGGCGTCGGCGGTGGACGTCATGTTGCGCGCGAAACCCAGGAACGCGACCGCGCTCCCGACCGCTGCGATGCAGACGAGCGCGCGAACGTCGAGCAGTCTCTTCTTCACCAGGGTGAACGCCGCGATGATCCCGACCAGATAGGTTACGAAACGCAAGGCGATCATCTCGCCTGCCAGCGTGGCCGTGGCTGCGATCGAGGTTTCCAGATAGAGGGTGAACGTGAGGACCGAATATCCGGCGATTCCGAGGACGAGGTTCACGCCGCTGCCGACCGCGAGATTTCGCTTTTGTGCTATGAGTCGAAAGTTCACGTGCGGCGAGGACGTCGCGTGGAGCTCCCATACGACCAACGCGGGAACGGCAAGCAGCACGATCGCCGTCGCGACGGCGATCGATTGGTCGGCGAACCAATCGCGCCGTTCCCCCTCGTTGGCCAAGTACTGCATCGCGCCGAACGCGGTCAGCGACAAGGCGTAACCGATGATGTCGGGCCGCAAGTCCTCCTGCGGCGTATCGAGGCTCGGCGCCGCGACATATACCATCGCCGCAGCGATCAGCGTCGCGACCGCACCCGGCAGGTAGATCGCATCTCCGCCGTAGGTGTCGCTGACGTATCCGCCGATCAGGCCCCCCAGCGTACTGCCGCCGAGGACCACCGTAGCGAAGAACGGTGGCGCGAGCGGAAGCAGCGCCAACGGGAGCGAGGTAAAAAGCAGCACCGCCGCCGGTACGAATACGCTGCCGAGAAAAGCGCCCTGAAAGAAACGGAAAACGACCACCAACTCGAGCGAGCGCGTTGCCGCCAGCATGAGCGATGTCAGTCCGAAGCCGAGCAAGCCCGCCAGCAAGAGCGGTTTTCGGCCGAAGCGAGCGTACAGCCAAGGACTAAATAGGATGGTGGAATAGTAGGCGGCGTTGAACGAGATGAGGATCCACGAGGCCTCGTCGGGCGTTGCGGCGGATAGCCCCTGCAGATGGGGCAGTCCCGTATTGATGACGTTCGCCGCGGTGGCGTCGACGAGCATCACGAATACTGCCGCCACGGTGATTGCGGCTCCGCGCAAACCGGTCTGAGGTGACTGCTTGACTTCAGCAACCGCGAACTGTTGCCGAGGACGCGGGAGCCCAGGCACTCCCTGCGGCACGCTCGCCATGCGAGGAGCGTACACCGCTTTGGTATCGCGCACGAACGAGCGCACGATACGTTCCTTGCTGCCCACGCCGACGTGGGTCTACTTCCTTGTGTCTGCGAAGCAAACGCGGTAAAGTATTGGCTTATAAAGCCCGGCGGTTCGCTCATTTCAAGATTGTGACGGCGTGTCATGATTCATCGGTCGCCTCACCCCAAGATTCGTCGGCGGGACGTTCTTTGTGCCGGCGGAGCGGCGATGTTCTCCGCGTTGACGGCCTCACTGCTGAAAGACGCGAAGCCCGCGCTCGCCCAACCCCTTTCGGGACCGGTACCCGAAGTCGATCGCCTGTCCGTTCGAGTCGTCGTCGACGCGTATCAAATCGCGGTAGCTCCGAACGTCAAAAAGGACGACGTCGAGGTTCAGCGTTACGGATGGGGCTTGAGCGACAAAACACCGAGCGGGACGCTCAGAAGCGAGTTCGGACTCGCCATGCACGTCGAAGCGGGGCGCGGTGACCAGACACGAAACGTGCTGGTAGACTTCGGCTTCACGCCCGAAGCGCTGCTCAACAACCTTGAGCTGCTCCGCATCGATCCGGCTCGTCTCGACGCGCTCGTGCTCAGCCACGGCCACTACGATCACTTCGGCGGCTTGGTCGGTTTTTTGGGACGCTACAACGCCAAGCTGAAGCCGCGGCTTCCGCTGTACCTGGGCGGCGAGGACTGCTTCTGCTCGCGCCAATGGACGGCCCCGCCGCAGCCGGGAAATTTCGGAGTCCTCGACCGCAAAGTTCTGCAAAACTCCAATCTCGCGGTGACCATCACGGACCGTCCCGCCGTCATTGCCGATCTCGGTTTTTCCACCGGTCCCATCGACTTGACGTCGTTCGAGCAGCCGAAGCCGCCCACGGTCATGAAAATCGGAATGGACAACGGTTCGGGCTGCAACCCCGCATCGTTCAGCGAGGAAGAACGCAAACTCGGTGCCTTCCCCGACAAATTCCAGCACGAGATCGCAACGGCGTTCAATCTGAAAGGGCGCGGCCTCGTCGTGCTGAGCTCGTGCAGCCACCGGGGCGTCATCAATGCCGTTCAGCGCGCACAGACGGTTTCCGGGGTGCGGAAGGTGCATGCCGTGATCGGCGGGTTCCATCTCGCGCCGTATCCGGACGAATACGTGCGGCAGACGGTGGCCGCCTTCCAGTCGATGGGCGTCGACTACGTGATTCCGCTCCATTGCGCCGGGGAGAACTTCTATTCGGTCGCAATGAGTCAGATGCCGGCGAAGCTGCTGCGATCCTATACGGGGACGCGCGTCGTTTTCGCCTCGTAGCCGTTCCCTAAAACCCAGGCGCCGAAGCGCCGCGGATCAGCGGGTACGGCGATCCGCCGGCGTGGAAACCGAAACGCGAATCGTCCGCCCGCGACGAAGACCGCGTTGTCCCACCCGATTCCGAGCGGCTCGAGCGGGAGGTGCGCGAGTTCGGGAAATTGCTCCGCGATGAGCCGCGCGGCCAGATCCGCATCGATCTCAATATCCGCGGTCCACAACGGCTGCGTCATCCGGGCACACTTCACCGAGGGGGCCGCCCACCATTCCCAGCGAAATGCGCGGATGGTGTACGACTATCTGGTCGTCGGCGCGGGGTTCGCCGGCAGCACGATTGCCGAGCGGCTCGCCAGCCAGCTCGGCGCGCGCGTCCTCGTCATCGACAAGCGCCCTCACGTCGGCGGCAACACCTACGACCCTCTTAGCGCCGACGGTTTGCGGTACCACCGGTACGGCCCTCACATCTTCCACACCAACAGTGCCGCCGTCGTCTCGTACTTGAGCGCGTTCACGCGCTGGCGTCCGTACGAGCACCGTGTGCTCGCGCGCATCGGGGAAGCGCTCCTGCCCGTTCCCATCAACCGGACGACGATCAATCGTCTCTACGGTCTCGCGCTCGACGAGGCCGCCGTCGCCCGGTTCCTCGCCGGAAAAGCCGAGCGGTTCGCGCGCATCGAGGACTCCGAACAAGCCATCCTCGCGCGCGTCGGGCGCGAGCTCTACGAGACGTTCTTCCGCGGCTACACGCGCAAGCAATGGGGACTCGATCCCTCCGAGCTCGACGCCAGCGTGTGCGGCCGCATCCCGACCCGCACGGGCGACGACGACCGGTACTTCGGCGACGCCTTCCAAGCGATGCCCCTCGACGGCTTCGGCGCGATGGTGCAGCGGATGCTCGCCCATCCGAACATCGAGGTCGTGCTCGACTGCGACTTCGGCCGGATCGCGGACCGCGCGCGCTTCAACCACGTCATCTACACCGGGCCGATCGACGAGTACTTCGAGTTCAAGTTCGGCAAGCTGCCCTACCGCTCGCTGCGCTTCGAGTTCGAGACGCGCGACGTCGAGTGGGCGCAGCCGGCGGGGTGCATCAACGAACCCTCCCAATCCGTACCGTTCACCCGCACGACCGAGTACAAACACCTCACCGGTCAAACGCACGCGCGCACCATCCTTTCGCGCGAGTTTCCGCAAGCGGAAGGCGAACCGTATTATCCGATCCCGCGCCCCGACAATCGCGAGCAGTACCGCAAGTACGCGACGCTGGCGGCGGTGCAGCGGACGGTCACCTTCGTCGGGCGGCTGGCCGAATACAGGTACTTCAACATGGACCAAGTCGTGGCTTCGGCCCTCTCGACATTCGAAGAACTCGCGCGAACGGCCGCCGTCGCTTCATGAACGCCGACGGCGCGGAGCCCGGGATGATCCGCGAACGCACGACCCTCCCCGACGGACGCTATCTGATCTTCTACACGTTCGAAGACGAAGCGGCCGACGATGCCGGCGCGGAAGGCGCCGATGTCTGAACTGCGCTGGCACCCGCTGCTCGGCGAGTGGGTCGCGACCGCGAGTGACCGTCAGGATCGCACGTTCTTTCCGCCGGACGGCTATTGCCCGCTGTGTCCGACGGCCGACGGCGGCTTTCCGACCGAAGTCCCCGCGCCGGACTACGACCTCGTAGTCTTCGAGAACAAGTTCCCCTCACTGCAGCAGCACCCGCCCGCGCCCTCCGTCGAAGGGACGGCGCTGGAGCCGGTCGCGCCGGCGCGCGGCGCGTGCGAAGTCGTCCTCTACACGCCGGATCACCAAGCGACGCTCGCCGAAGCGACGGTCGGGCGCATCGAGCATCTGATCCGCGTCTGGCGCGACCGCACCCGCGAACTCGGCGCGCGCGACGACATCGTGCACGTCTTTCCGTTCGAGAACAAAGGCGCCGAAATCGGCGTCACGCTCGATCATCCGCACGGGCAGATCTACGCGTACCCGTTCGTCCCGCCGGTCGTCGCCGCCGAGATCGCGCAGGCGGCGGCGCACCGCGCCGAGACCGGCGGGTGCTTGTTCTGCGACGTGCGCGACCGCGAGATCGACGACGGCCGCCGGCTGCTGGCGCGCGAGGACGGCTGGGTGGCCTACGTCCCCTTCTTCGCCCGCTATCCGTATGAGACGCACCTCGTCGCGACCCGCTGCGTCCGTGCGCTGCCGGACCTCGACCGCCGCGAAGTGCGCGGCTTGGCGCGGCTCCTCAAGCGCGTCCTCATAGGATTCGACGGACTCTTCGCGCGCTCGTTCCCGTACGTCATGGCGGTGCATCAAGGCCCCTCCAAGGGCGAGGCGCCATATCATCTGCACCTCGAGTTCTATCCGCCGCTGCGCAGCGCGACGCGGATCAAGTATCTGGCGGGCTCGGAGAGCGGTGCGGGGATGTTCATCAACGACACGCTGGCCGAAGAGAGCGCCGCCCGCCTGCGCGCCGAGATTCCGATCACTGCATGAGCCTGCTCGACGAACTCCGCGCCGATCTGGCGGAGCTGACCGATCGCGAGCCGCGCTTCTTCCGCGCACCGGGCCGCGTGAACCTGATCGGCGAGCACGTCGACTACGGCGGCGGCCTCGTGCTGCCGCTCGCGATCGATCGCG
>JAQBPL010000190.1 GCA_028287545.1 Vulcanimicrobiota bacterium
ACCTCGGGGAGCGGTTCGATTGCGCGCGGATCCTCGAACGCGTGGTGATTCATCCGGTGCGTGACAGGCGCCGACTGCATCCGCGCCGCGTCGAACGGCGCCAGGACCGCGAGCGCTTCCGGTACGTCGCCGTGCAGCCAGCTCTCCAGCGCGTCGTCGCGGAGTATCACCGGCATGCGGTCGTGGAGTGTTGCGAGCAGCGAGTTCGCCTCGCAGGTCACGATCGTGCACGTATCGAGCGGGATCTCCGCGCCCTCCCAACGCTCGTACAAACCCGCGAACGCGAAGGGCGCGCCGCCGTCGACCGTGACGCGGTACGGCTGGCGGCGATTCTTCGCACCGGTCCATTCGAAGAAGCCGTCGGCGAAGATGAGACAACGCCGTGCGGCGACGGCGTCGCGAAAGGCGGCTTTCTGGGTGAGCGTCTCGGCGCGAGCGTTGATCAGGCGCTGGCCGATCGAGGCGTCCTCGGCCCATGAGGGGATGAGCCCCCAGCGCAACGGGACGACCTCGCCGTCGCCGTCGTTGCGCGCAGCCAGCACGTCCTGCGTCGGCGCGATGTTGAACCGGCGCGGGTAGGCGGCTTTCGTGCGGAATCCGGGGTAGCGTTCGATCAGCCGGCCGATATCGCTCAGCGAAAAGCGCGCGCACATGAGGGGTAGACGATTCCCGGCCGCAAGCGGAACACCATCCCGCCGCATCGACTAGCGCTCGGTACGGTTGGGCACCGTCCCCGACATGGCGGCTACCCGAGTCGTGGTCGCGGAGGACGACGCGTCGATCCGCGAGCTCGTCGTGCATCATCTTTCGCGCGAAGGATATCGCTGCGAGGAGGCCGTCGACGGCC
The DNA here is from genome assembly GCA_028287545.1 of Vulcanimicrobiota bacterium. Next base: position 848 of record JAQBPL010000190.1, read on the forward strand.
CCGCGGCGCTGCGCTTCGCGCGGGCCGGTGCTGACGTGCTGATCCTCGACGTCGGCCTGCCGATGATCGACGGCTTCGAGATCGTGCGAACGCTGCGCCGAGAGGGCCGGGACCTGCCGATCGTCGTCCTCACCGCCCGTTCGGACGAGATCGATCGCGTCGTAGGATTGGAGATCGGAGCCGACGATTACGTGACGAAGCCGTTTTCGCCGCGCGAGCTCGTCGCGCGCGTCAAGGCGATCGGCCGTCGCGCCGGTCTTACCCCGAGCCCGGGGCCCGCGATGCTCACCTTCGGTCGCCTGCAGATCGACGAGGCCGCTCGCGAGGCGCGGGTCGACGGCATCGACGTCGGCTTGAAACCGCGCGAGTTCGCCCTGCTCCTCGAACTCGCGACCAACCCGGGCGTCGCGTTGTCGCGCGCCATACTGCTGCAAAAGGTGTGGGGCTATGATTTCGCCGGCGACGAACGCACGATCGACGTTCACATCCGTCGTCTGCGCATGAAACTGGAAGAGCGCGCGCGCCTTCCGTCGATGGTGCAGACGATCCACGGCTTCGGCTACAAGTTCACCCGCTGACGTGAACGCATCGCTGCTGCCGCTCGACGCGTTTGCGCAGCGGATGCTCGCGGGCGGCGCAGCTTCGGTGCCGGTGCTGGTGACGCGGCTGCCGGAATTGGAGCGGCGCGCGTGGCGCAGCGGGCTTCGGGCCGCGCGTGGATTGGAGCGCCGCGCCGCGGCGGCATTCGCGAGTGCGGCGGGCGTCGTACTGCGGGCGCACGATCTGCTCGCCCACGACGCCGGCAGCGACGTCTTCGTCGCCGGGCTGCTGGCGGGGAGAGGCGGGGATGTGACATCCGGAGCGGTGCCGATCGACGCCCGCTCCGCCCTTGCTCGCATCGCGGCGGCGCTGGAGTCGGCGACGGGACTCGAAGTGCACACCGGGTGGACGCTGTGCGACCTCGGGCCGCCCGCGCCCGCGATGGACGACGTGGTCGAGCGGGCTCTCGCGCGCGGCGTGCAAGAACGCGAGCGCTACGCGTTCTTCTCCGCCCTCGGCCACGAACTGCGCACACCGCTGTCCTCGATTCGCGGGTATCTGGAGACCTTGCTCGACGAAAATGTCGACCAGACCACGCGGCGGCGGTTTCTGCGGATCGCGTACGACGAGTCGCTGCGAATGAGCAGGCTCGTCGAGGGGATGTTCGAGATCTCGCTGCTGGACATGAATCCCAGTGGTTCATCGCGTTCGATTGGCTCGCTGCAGTATGCGCTCGAGGCTGCGCGCGACGCCTGCGCGGCGAACGCTTCTGTACGAGGCGTGGGCATAGAAATCGACGGCACGCCTGCTGTCGCTGTGGCAATCGATGGAGACCGCCTCACGCTGGTGCTGGTGAACCTGATCGACAACGCCATTAAACATGGTCGCGCCCATGGCGGCGTTTTTGTTAGCGTCGATGTAGAGGATAAGGGCTTCGTGCGAGTTACGGTCGACGATGACGGGCCTGGGATCGCGCCCGCAGACAGAGGCCGCGTGTTCGCGTTCGGTGAGCGCGCAGTAACAGTGGCGAAGGGAACCGGCATCGGGCTCGCATTTGCCCGGCTGTTGCTTGAGCGCGCCGGCGGCCACATGGCACTCGAAGAGTCGCCACGTGGCGGTGCGCGTTTTGTGCTCAGCGTTCCACGCGTTTGAATCGGTACGCTGTTCACGGCAAAGCGGCCGTCTCGGATTCGTGGCCCGCGGGCGGGGAGTGTCCTTACGTGCCCGAAGTGCACTCTTACGCGAGGCAGTGAGCATAGGCTACAACGCGCCGCTCCATGACTGGACTGTGGACACCTACCGGATTCAGCCGCCGGCACTGCGCGCTGGAGGACTCGGTGACCTCTGCGACCGACCATTACCGACTGTTGCGGGCTAGCGATCGGAGGCTGCTATTGCATCGATCCGCTCATCTATTGCGATCTCTACGGAACGTGTTGCTGCGATTCGTTCGGGGGGGCACGTGTTCGTACGACGTAATGCGAAGTATCTCGATGATGCGTCGGCGACAGGGCAACGCCAGCAGCAGCGGCGACGCGAGCTCGCGAGACACCGGCCACGAGCGGCGCCAAACGTGAACGCGTGCGCGCGGTGGCTGTTGTGCGGTTCGCTAGCGTTCGTGCTGCAGCCAGCGCGGCCGGGCATTGCGGCGGAAGGCGAACACTGCTGGCCCATTCCCTCTGCCGCGGACAGCATACGCGTGATCTCACCGAGCGATGGAAAGGCCCCGCGCACGACCGATGTGATAATCGCCGTCCTGCCGCCTGGTCAAGACGTGGCGGCGGCGCAGATGTTTTCTGCGCAGGCCTCGGTCGGCACGCGGCACGTGCCGTTGTGGGTCACAATCCCGACGCCCGTCGACGACCCGTCGCAGCTCGGGATCACGCTGCTCGGTAGCGAGCGAGCGTGGCGCTTCCGCGTCGTCGGGGCCCCAGCTCAGGCGGTTGTCACGATCCTCGCCGCGCGCTACCTCTACGGGGTGACGCGCGCGGAGCACGCCGTCGACTGCCGTATGTTTCTCGAACGCGTGATGGCGACATATTCGACGCCCTGAAACGTTCGAGGAGTGGCCTCTTTCGCAGGAACGCGCGGAATTATACCAGGGCTCATGACAGAGCAACAGGACGAACGAGAACTTCCGTTCGAACAACTCAATTAGCTTTCTGCCAACGTGAAGATGCGGTCCCACCGACGAGGCCGGGTGCGATCTGCCCTTCGCCGTCCTTGTCCTGGCCGAACGTTCAGCGCCGCGGCGAGGCGCCTGGTGACGGCGACGCGGCTGGTACCAACGAGGCAGCCGGTGAGGGCGACGGCGCGGGTGAGGCGAAGGCGCCGGGCGACGGTGACTCCGACGGCGCTCCCTTCGGCGGCGTCGTTGCGAGCGGCACGACGCGGCACCCGCCCGTCGGCTGATCGTCGCCGAGGATGACAGAGAGGCGCGCCCCGCGGGGGATCGTCACGTCCTTGCCGTGGTGGAGAAAGCCGTACGGACCCAACACGTAGCCGACGAACGGGATCACGCCGAGAAACCCGGGGGCGTTCTGCGACGAGCCGGTGGCCGTCGCGCGCTGCGCTGCGGCCCAGTCGATCGTGACGGCGAGATGATCGCCGTTGGGCAGCACGATGAAGCGAGTCTCGAGCACGAGATAGCCGCCGCGGCCGCCGCGATCGGCGTGATGCGAGATTGCGACGACACCGTACCCGACGGTATTCGCGGGGACCTCGACGCCGCCCGGCGCGGTCGCGGCTTCGAACGTGCGGAATACGAAGGGGTCTCCGGCGCGCGCGCGCGCCGTGTCGATGTCGCTCTCGAGGTAGATCGTGTCGCGCGAGCACGGCGGGGTGCCGGTAATGTACGCGCGCGACGGTGCCGGCGCGAGCGCTGCGACGAGACCGAACGCCAACACGCTCAGGAGTCCGGGACGAAGAACGTCGATCCATTTCGCACGCACAGAATGCTGCCCTCGCTTCGAACTATTTGCGAAATCGTTTGGGAAAGCGCTCTCGCTCGCTGGTTCAAAGGCACCCGACTTCACGATGCCGGCACTTGCAGGGGTCTTAGGGTTCGCAGGAGCACCGGCACGCCATAGCAGGAGGTCTGCTGCCCGGCCATCGTCTTGGCCAGCCTATACCCACCTAGGATTTGCTGGGCGAGGTGCGGCGCGAGAGCGACCGTCACTTATCGTGTGCGGCTGCTGCCAAAATGAGATTTGAGATTTCTCGCGGACGGCTAACGAGAGAGAGGTGACCGGCATCAACCTCAATCGTTGTCGCCTTCATGCGCGCGGCCAAATACCGCTCTAGTTCAGGGTTCATCGACCGATCGTGTCTCGACACCGCGTACCACGAGGGTTTGGATCGCCAGGAGGCGACGGTCGTCTTCGCGGTAGGAAACAGCGTGGCGGCGATCGGCGCTTGAACCGCGTATAACTCGCGCGCTCTGACCGGATCCACGCCATTTGCGAAATCGTTTAGGAAAGCGCTCTCGCTGAGTTGCTCGAAGGCACCCGACTTGACGATGCCGGCACTTGCAGGGGGTGTTGGAAATCTCTTGGCGAGTGCGATATAGTTCTCACCCGCATCCGGCGCGCGAGCTGCGACATAGACCAGGGCGGAGACGTTGGGGGCGACCCCTGCTTCGGTGATGACCATTCCTCCGTAAGAATGGGCCACGAGCACGGTCGGCCCGTCCTGCATCGTGAGCGCGCGGCGCGTGGCCGCGACGTCGTCCTCGAGGGACGTCAGCGGATTCTGAACTGCGGTCACCCGCATGCCGGAAGCCTGAAGGCGTACGATAACCTCTGACCAGCTCGATCCATCGGCGTAGGCGCCATGAACCAACACGATATTGCGAACGCGGAAGGCGGCTCGAGCATCTGTGCGGATACCGAGCAGCGGCAGCGTGACTCCCGCCGCGACGGCGGTCGAGAATGTGCGACGGTCAATCATGATGCTACAGAAGTCCGGGGGTAGGCGATACTTGGCGGTCGAGACCGCATGCGTCTCCCGCTTTGTGGCGGATCGGCGCCACCGAAGTATACGGTGTTCGCATGCCGCCGCTGAGAGACTGACCTACTGCTCAGCCTGCGGATCGTTCGAGGCCTCAGGTGCGGGCCCGACAACCTCGTCCGGCGCCCCTACGGCAGATCGCCGCCTCGTATTCCGTTCCAAGGAAGCGTTTGGATCTAAGCAAAAAGGCGCCCGATGGAGGAGTCGATGACCCGTGCGACCCGGCCATTACCGGCTGCTGCAGGTTAGCGTTCGGAGGCGAAGTGTATCGATGATGCATCGGCGACAGAGCAAAGCCGGCAGCAGCGGCAACGCGAGCTCCCAAAGACATCAGCCGCGAGCGACGCCAAACGTAAACGCGTGCCGTTGTGGGTTACAATTCCGACGCTGGTCGACGACCCGTCGCGGCTCGGGGTCTCGCTGCGCGGTAGCGAGCGAGCGTGGCGTTTCCGGGTCGTCGGGGCCCCAGCTCAGGCGGTTGTCACGATCCCTCGCCGCGCGCTACATCTATGGGGCGTCGGTTACGGGGAAACCACCGACTGCCGCATGCTTATCGAACGCGTGATTGCGACGTATTCAACGAGCTGAACCCGCCCAGGGCGCCGGCGACAACGGTGCAGTTCTGCCGCCGGCGAGAAGCCGGTCGAACGAGATGTACGAGCGAACGCGACGGCCCGCGGCGGCCAAACTCGATCCCCCGCGATCGCCCGCGACCGCGAATCACGGCCGTTCGGTCGTGGAGCCGACGATGCCGTTGCGGCACAGAGTCGCTCGAATCGCGGCGGCCGCGGGAAGGGCCGCGATGGCTCATGTCAACATCCCGGCCCAGTGTTACAACACGCACGCCGAAGACGACTGGGACGACGACGTGAACGGGCATCGTGCTGGGGTCGATGTGGAAGCAGGTGCGCGATCACCCGAATGCCTACGCGAAGGGAGCCGTGTGGCAAGGGAAGATGATCGCGATGTTATCCGAGGTGTTCGTCGGCGCGACGTTACGCGGGTACGGAGGGACGGCGACCTGGTTCGGACGGACGCTCACCGCATCGTGACCAGCTTGGAGCTCGACGGAGAGATGTGCGTGTCGCGTCTCTTGGGCATCGGCTGATGGGTCCAGGCATTGCGGAGGCGTTTGGTGCGATGCTTGCGGAGATATTTCGTTGGCTAGTCAGCGCGATTCGGAATGATGACCCGCGATGATCGAAGCGGTGTCGGGCATCACGGCCCGATCGCATTGCGGCACGCTCGCTTTCTGCTCGTCCGAATGACCGACTGCTGGACGGCGAAGCGCCCGTGCGCATGATTTGTACGTTCATGTACGCTTGACCGTATCGCGCTCGAGAGCCGTACCGCTGAGAACGGGAAGAATGTTTTCGTTAGCCTTGGCTAAGGAGGTCTCTATGACTCACGGTACGACGTCAACGCAAGGCGGAACAACGAACCCTTCTCCGAGTGGTCCGCTGATCGGCAGCGACCGCGTCGAAGGAACTCCCGTATACGATCCAGGCGGCAAGCAAATCGGTACGATTAAGCGTCTCGTAATCGACAAAGTAAGCGGTAAAGTCGCCTATGCCGTCATGTCCTTCGGCGGCTTCCTCGGGATAGGCGCGAACGAATTCCCAATACCGTGGCGTAAGCTTGACTATGACACCAATCTCGGCGGTTTTCGTACCGACATCACGGAGGAGCAGCTGAACAAAGCGCCAGCGCTCAATCGAGTGGGGAACGGCGGCACGGGCGCCGACTTCGATTGGAGCGATCGCCCCCGCGAGCAGCAGCTTTACGACTACTACGGCGTGGAATACTACTGGCCTATGCCGCGAAACTGAGCCACGCGCATCTTCGAAGGCCAAACGAACCGTGTTGGGTGGGACCGCGCCGGCTTGCCGGCCGGTCCCGACGCCGATACGCGTATCATTTCGCCGACGCGGCTTTCGCTGCGACGCTGCTGCCGAAGTCCTCACCGCGTTCCGCTGCAACCGCACGCTCGCGCATCGGCTTGAGGACGGCGACGGCGAGGATCGCGACGAGGAGGGTGAAGAAGGTCAGGAGCGAGATCATCGCCGCCCACGATCCGGTGTCGGCGCGCACGAGACTCGCGATGGGGACGATGAGTGCCGCCGTGCCCTTCGCGGTGTAGAGCAATCCCGTGTTCGTCGTCGCATATTTGGTCCCGAAGATGTCGGTGCAGCTCGACGGGAAGAGGCTGAAGATCTCACCCGACGCGAGGAACGTCGCCGCCGCGCTAATGACGAACAAGACCGGCGAACCGCTTGCGAAGAGAAGGCCGAAGAGTCCTAGCGCCATGCAGCAGAACGCGATCGCCATCGTCACCTCGCGGCCCAGATGATCGGAGACCCACCCGAAGAGGACGCGGCTCCCGCCGTTCACGACGTTGTCGATGAGGAGCGCCATCGGTAGGACCGAGGCGACGGCGTAGTCGTTCGCCATCGGGCCGAGCTGCGCGGTGATGAACAGCAGCCCCGTTGCGATCATCACGAACATGATGTAGAGAAGCCAGAACTGCGGTGAGGAGAGCATCTGCCACGGGGTGTAGGTGTTCTGACGCTGACGCGAGATCGCGACCGAGTTCTGTGCCGATCTGACCAGCAGAGCAGTCTCCTCGGCATCGGGGAACCGCAGGAAGAAGGCGATTACGAAAACGAGCGTGCCCTGGATGAGACCGAAGGTCTGGAACGCGGCGCCGTAGCCGGCGTGCTTGATCATGTCGGCGATCGGGATCACCGTCAGCGCGGCGCCCGCGCCGAAGCCGGCGGCCGTGAGCCCGACGGCAAGGCCGCGCCTGTCCGGAAACCACTTCACGGCGATCCCCACCATTGTGCCATAGACGACGCCGGCGCCAATCCCGCTGAGCGCTTCGCCGAGGAAGAGCCCGTTGAGGCTGCCGGTATGCGCATTGATCACCCACCCGATGGCGACCAGGATGCCGCCGAGCGCGACCATCGGCTTTGGGCCGATCCGGTCGGCGACGAACCCGTTGAAGGGGACGACCCACGTTTCGATGAGGATGAACAGCGCGAACGCGGATTGGATCGCGGCCTTCTTCCATCCGTGCGCGTCCGCTAACGGGTTGACGAACAACGTCCAGCCATATTGGAGGTTCGCGATGCACACCATCGCGGCGACTGCCAGCGCGAGGTATATCCATCGAGCGCTCGGGTTCCGCATCGAAGCAACTGCCGCGGCCAAGTTTATCCTCCTCGTTCGGAGCTTGGGAAAAACCTTCTTGCAGCAGTTTTATGTGGTGGGCATTTGTCCTCGCTGCTGCTCGGCGAACGAAGATGAATCGAGTGCAATGTGTATCTGCGCACCAACGCCGTGCGCGTATGAGACAAGCGCGCTGTGCACTCAGCGAATCCAGTACGGCAAGGTAAGCACGTGGTCGAGAGAAAAATAGTTTCTGGAAAGCTGGCACCGCGTTTGGGCGAACAGCTTGCATAGCTCTAATGTGCGTCTTGGCGCTCCGCTCGCGCTGTTGTCGCGAGGAAGAACTTCATGCAGAACCATCAGGTCCGCGTCTATTCCAGCGCGGCAACTCCACCGCGGCACGAATTGCTGGCATGGAAACTGGCGGCGGCAGCCGTTGACGACGTTCCACTCGACGCGGACGTCGTCGAGATGATCATCAATCGCGTGATCGATAACGCCGGCGTGGCCGTGGCCAGTCTGGCGCGACTTCCGGTTGCGAACGCGCGCTCGCAGGCGGTGGCGCACCCGCATGAGGGCGG
>JAQBPL010000234.1 GCA_028287545.1 Vulcanimicrobiota bacterium
GCGAACGGCGGCACGAAGATGATCGAATGCGTCGCGCCGGTCGCGGCGACCGCGTCTTTGACGGTGTCGAAGACCGGCTGACCGCTCTCGATCTTGGTGCCGCCCTTGCCGGGCGTCACGCCGCCGACGATGTTGGTGCCGTACGCCAGCATCCGCGCCGTGTGGAACGCGCCTTCGCGCCCCGTGATCCCTTGAACGACGACTTTCGAGTTCTTATCGAGGAAGATCGCCACGGTCAGTTCGCTCCGTTCGCCAGTGCCACGGCGCGCGCGGCGCCTTCGTCCATCGTTTCGACCGGGATGAACCCGGCCTTGTCCAAGATTGCGCGGCCTTCTTCGGCGTTGGTCCCGGTCAGCCGCACGACCAGCGGAACCTTGCGCACGTCGCCGCCGGCCAGCGCCTCGACGATCCCCTTCGCGACTTGGTCGCCGCGCGTGATCCCGCCGAAGATGTTGATGAACATCGCCTTGACGCGCGGGTCGGAGGTGACGAGATTGTAGCTCTTCTTCACCAGCTCGGCTTGCGCGCCGCCGCCGATGTCGAGGAAGTTGGCGGCGAGGCCGCCGGCATTCTTCACCGCGTCCATCGTGCCCATGCCCAGGCCCGCGCCGTTCGCGATGACGCCGATGCTCGCTATCTTGTCGCCGTCGTCGGGCAGCTTCGCGTAGTTCGACATTCCGAGGCCGATCGCCACGGCCGCCGCCTGATCTTCATCGGCGGGCTGCGCTTTGTTCCATTCCGCGACGTCGGGATGCTTGTAGAGGCCGTTGTCGTCGAGATCGACCTTCGCGTCGGAGGCGATGACGCGGCCGTCTTTGGTCAGCACGAGCGGGTTGATCTCGACCAGGTTCGCGCCGTAGTCCATGAACAGCGTGTAGAGCGCGCCGAGCAGACCTGGAAACGCTTTGCGATACCCCTCGGGCAGCTTCGCCGCGAACGCCAATTGACGGCCGATGTAGGGCGAGTACCCCGCCGCCGGATCGATCCAATACTTGTGGATCGCGCCGGGATCGTGCTCGGCGACTTCCTCGACGTCCATCCCGCCTTGCGACGTGACGATCACGACGGGCTGCTTCGTCGCGCGGTCGATCGTGATCGACACGTACGCCTCGCTCGCGATGTCGACTTTCTCCTCGACCAGCAGCGATTTCACTTCCTCGCCGTCCGGGTTCTGGATCGACTTGAGCACCTTGCCGATCAGTTCGCGCGCCAGCGTTTCGCCTTGCGCGGCATCGTCGGCGAATTTGATGCCGCCGGCTTTGCCGCGGCCGCCCATCATCACCTGGCTCTTGAGCACCCACGAGCCGGGGTGTGCGCTGATGTAGGCTTTCACCTCGTCAGCGGTCGTGGCGTACACGCCGTTCGGCGTCGGAATCCCGACGCGCCGGAACAGGTCCTTGCCCTGATACTCCATCAGTTTCATCGCCTGCCCCGGCTTCGCGGCCCGGCCTTGCGTCCCTCGACGACATTGGTCGCAAGAAAAGGCGGCGCTCGGCTGCGGCGCCGAATCGGTCGAAAGCCTCCTGGAGGGTCCCGCGATGTCCCAGCGACTCTTCTCCGCGCTCGCCGCGAGCGTCACCGTCCTGGCCTGCGCGGGCGCGGCCCACGCCGCCGACGCGCCAAAGCCGCTCCGCGTCCTGGTCTACGACGTGGCGTACAGCGCGTCGACGCTGCGCCGCGAGCACACCTCGGGGTTCGCCAACGGCGGGATGGGCTCGACGTCAGGCTCGGGCATTGTCGACCGTCGCTACGCCAGCGACGACCGCGGCAAGCTGACGGTCGCGGTGATCGCCGCGACCGCGGACGGCGGCCTGGTCGTCGACGCGTCGTTCGTCGGGAAGTCCATCACGCAGCCCGTCATCCGCGTGGCGATCTTGAAGGACGGCAGCTTGTCGTACGATCCCAAGACGCAGCCGTCTGCCCAAGCGCTCCGCCTGCTGCCCTTTCTCTCGCGCGGGCTGATCACCGAGCGGGACGTGAACACCGGATCTACGTGGTCGGTGCAGGCGTTCGCGCCCGCAGCCGGGGCCACCACCTACCGGGTCACCGCCTTCGACGGAACGAGGGCGACGCTCGAATTCGACGAGAGCATCACGGTGAACGGCGCGTCCGGCTTCACGCAATCCGCGCAGGGCAAGACCGTGTACGCGACCGACCTGCTCTCGCCGATTTCGATCGACCTGCACACCGTCATCCGGCGCGACATCGGCATCGACCAAGCCGACACGACCGACTCGCGGTTGAGCGCCACCATCGTTAGCGACACGTTCGCGAAACGCTGACCGCGCGATGAGCACGACGCAGGCGATCGTCCTCTTCGACGGCGTCTGCAATCTTTGCAACGGCGCGGTGCGGTTCATCGCGGCGAACGATCCGGCCGGCCGCTTCACCTTTTTGTCGCTGCAGTCACCGCAGGGCGCGGTGCTGGCCGGACCGGGGCGCGTGCCGCCGGAGGAAAGCATCGTCGTACTCGACGGCGGAAAACGCTACGAGCAGAGCGACGCGGTGCTGCACGTCGCGGTGTACCTGCGCTGGCCGTGGCCGCTGGCGTTCGGCTTGATCCTCGTGCCGCGCGGCGCGCGGGATGCCGCGTACCGGTGGGTAGCGCGCAACCGCTACCGCTGGTTCGGACGGCGCGACGCGTGCGCGCTGCCTCCGCCGTGAGCGCGCGTCCGTTCATCGCGATGGACTGGCGCGACGTGCTGTTTCTGCACTGGCCGGTCAACGCGCGCGAACTGCGCCCCCGGATCCCGGCCGATCTCGAGCTCGACACCTACGACGGCACGGCGTGGGTGAGCGTCGTCGCATTTCGCATCGCGGCGGCGCGGCCGTACGGATTTCCGGCGGCGACGGCGCTCCCCGCATTCGGCGAGATCAACGTGCGCACGTACGTCCGCGGAGCCGCGAAGGACGGCCTGTGGTTCTTCAGCCTCGACGCCGCGAGCCGGCTCGCGGTCGCCGGCGGCCGGAGGGTCGTGCACTTGCCGTATTATCGCGCGCGCATCGACGCGAAGTGGACGGCGACCGAGTGCCACTACCGTTCGCAGCGGTGCGACCAGCGTTCGAGCGCGGCGTCGTTCGCGGCATCGGCGCGTTTCGGCGGCGACGTCCGCGTCGGCGCTCCCGGCAGCCTCGACGCGTGGCTGGTGGAGCGGTACTGCTTCTACACCGTCGATCCCGCCGGAAAGACGCGTCGCGGCGACGTGCGCCACGCGCCGTGGCTGCTGCGCGACGCGACGGCCGAGGTCGCGGAAGGGGGCCTCCTGACCGCCGCCGGCATCACGCCGCAAACCGACAACCCGCTGGTCCACGTCTCGCCGGGCGTTTCCGCCCGAGCGTGGACGCTCACCACGTCATGCTGAGCCCCCAATGTCATGCTGAGCTTGTCGAAGCATGGGCCACGATCGTGGCTCACCCTTCGACAAGCTCAGGGTGACAACTAAAGCCGGCCTAGCAGACTCCGCGCGATGACGATTTGTTGGATTTCGGAGGTGCCTTCGTAGATCTCGGTGATCTTGGCGTCGCGGTAATAGCGTTCGACCGGAAACTCCGTCGTGTAGCCGTAGCCGCCGTGGATCTGTACCGCTTCCGAGGCGTGTTCGCGCGCTTTTGTGGAGGCGAAGAGTTTGGCTTTGGAGGCCTCGACGGCGTACGGCCGTCCGGCCGCGGCGAGCGCGGCGGCGCGGTACGTCAGCAGGCGCGCGGCGTCGAGATCGGTCGCCATCTGCGCGATCTTGAACGAGATGGCTTCGAACGAACCGATCGGTTTGCCGAACGCGACGCGATCTTTTGCGAACGTCACCGATGCCTCCAGACACGCGGCGAGGATGCCGATCGCCTGTGCCGCGATGCCGATGCGCCCGGCCGTCAGCGTGACCAGCGCCTGCGTCAATCCCTCGCCCTCGGCACCGAGCATCGCCGACGCGGGGACGCGCACGTCGTCGAACGCCAAGTCGACGGTGTTGGACGTGTGGATGCCGAGTTTCTCGGTCGTCTTCTCGACGACGACGCCGGGGAGCGCGGCGTCGACCAGAAACGCGCTGATCCCCTTCGCGCCGCTGCCGCCGGTCCGGAACATCGCCATCACGACCCCGGCGAACCCGCCGTTCGTGCACCATTGCTTGCGCCCGTTCAGCACGTACGCATCGCCTTCGCGGCGTGCCGAGCCGCGGATCGACGCGGCGTCGGATCCCGCGTCGGGTTCGGTCAAACCGAATCCGGCGATCACGTCGTGCGTCGCCAACCGTTCGAGCCAGCGGTCCTTCTGCTCGTCGCTGCCGAGCTTCGCGATCGCGTGAGTGATCATCGAGTGCACGGAGACGGTCACCGCGGTCCCCGCGTCGACCTTCGCGAGCTCCTCGATCGCGAGCGCGTACGCGACGTAGTCGGCGGCGACGCCGCCGTACTCTTCGGGGACGAGCATCCCCATCAGCCCGGCCGCGGTGAGCTTCCCGTAGAGTGCCCGCGGAAAGACGTGCGAGCGGTCCCACTCGGCGATGTGGGGCGCGATCTCGCGCTGCGCCGATTCGCGCGCGACGTCGCCGATCGCGCGCTGCTCCTCCGTGAGTTCGAACGACGTAGCCCGCGCCGCTTCGGCTCTCACCGCCGGGCGGCCGGCACCGCTGCGGGCGTCCCGTTCGCGGAAACAGCGTAATCGTAGAACCCGCGGCCGGATTTCTTGCCGTACCAGCCGGCCGCAACGTACTGCTTGAGCAGCGGACACGGCCGGTATTTCGAATCGCCGAAGCCATCGTACAGCACGTTCATGATCGCCAGACACGTGTCGAGGCCGATGAAATCGGCCAGCGCCAGCGGTCCCATCGGATGGTTCATGCCGAGCTTCATCACCGTGTCGATCGCCTCGACCGACGCGACGCCTTCGTACAGGGCGAAGATCGCCTCGTTGATCATCGGCAGCAGCACGCGGTTCGAGATGAAACCCGGGAAGTCGCGGACTTCGACCGGCGTCTTGTCGAGCGAGAGCGCGAGGTCGCGCACCGTCGCGAACGTCTGATCGGCCGTCGCGATCCCGCGGATCACTTCGACCAGCTTCATGACCGGAACCGGGTTCATGAAGTGCATCCCGATCACGCGCTCCGCGCGCGTCGTCGCCGCGCCGAGAATCGTGATCGAGATCGACGACGTGTTCGAAGCGAGGATCGCTTCGGGCGGCGTGTTGCGATCGAGGAAGCGGAACAGGTCGAGCTTGAGGTCGAGCCGTTCGGTCGCCGCCTCGATCGCGAGCGCGACGTCGAGGTCCTGGAAATGGGGGCGCGGATCGATGTGCTCGAGGATGCTCCCGCGCGCTTCGGGCGTGAGCTTGCCCTTCTCGACGTCGCGCGCGAGTCGCTTCGCGATGCCCTCGATGCCGGCGCGGATGCGCGCCTCGTCGACGTCGTTGAGCAGCACCTCGTGGCCTTTGGCGGCGAGCACTTGCGCGATGCCGCCGCCCATCTGACCGGCCCCGATCACCAGAACGCGCACGGGTTCAGCCGACCCTCACGAGCACGGCGTCGCCCTGGCCGCCGCCCGAGCAGATCGCGGCGATGCCGTAGCCGCCGCCGCGCCGGCGCAGCTGGTGGACGACGGACGCGACGATACGCGCTCCCGACGCCCCGATCGGGTGGCCCAGCGCGACCGCGCCGCCCTGCACGTTGATCACGGTCGGGTCCAGGCCGAGGCGCGCCGCCGCGGTGAGCGCCACGGCCGCGAAGGCTTCGTTGACTTCCCACACGGCGATATCGCTCGCGCGCAGTCCCGTTTTGTCGAGCAGCTTCTGCGCCGCCATCGCCGGAACGAGCGCCAAGTACGGCGGATCCCACGCGACCCCGGCGTGGTCGACGATTTCGGCCAGCGGTTCGATGCCTGCTACGCGCGCATAGTCCGCGGACGAGAGCACCAGCGCGGCGGCGCCGTCGTTCACGCCCGGCGCGTTGCCGGCCGTGATCGTTCCGCCGGCATCGATCGGCTTGAGCTTCGCCATCGCCTCGAGCGACGCGTCGGTGCGCACCGGCTCGTCGCGGTCGACGGTCACGTACGGAACGTCGCCCGTGACGTACGGCGAGTACTGCGCCGGATCGGCGACCATGTTCTGCGGCGGAACGTGACTCCACACGGCATCGCTCGCGCCGTTCGCGCCGGCGAGCACCGGGATGCGCGCGCGCGCCTGCTCGGGCAGCGCGTCGACGACGATCTTGCCCTTCGCCTTCGTCGCGACCTTGATCGGCGCGATCTCGTCGGCGAAGCGGCCCGCCTCGTGCGCCTCGTAGGCGCGCTTGTGGCTCTGATACGCGAACTCGTCCTGCACCGCGCGCGTCACGCCCAGCTCGGCGGCGACGCGCGCGCCTTGCGCGGCCATCGCTTCGTCGAAATAGTAGTCCCAGAGGCCGTCGTGGATCATCGCGTCGACGAGCGTCGCGTTGCCGTACCGATATCCGGTGCGCGCGCCGGGCAGCAGGTACGGCGCGTTGGACATCGACTCCATCCCGCCCGCGACGACCACGCGATGGTCGCCCTCGCCGATATACCGTGCCGCGTAGGTGACGGCCAGCATCCCCGAGGCGCAGACCTTGTTCACGGTCTCGGCGGTCGTCGTCTTCGCAAGGCCCGCCTTGAAGGCGGCCTGGCGGGCCGGAGCCTGGCCCACGCCGGCCTGGATGACCTCGCCCATGATGACGTGCTCGACGTCGGAGGGGTCGATCCCGGCGCGTGCGATCGCGTTGCGGATGGCATCGCCGCCCAGCGACGTCGCGGCCAAAGAGGAAAGCGCGCCGCCCAGACGCCCGAAGGGCGTGCGGGCGGTCGAAAGGACGACGGTTCCGGACTTCATAGCCGTAACGATTTCCCTCCGACGGCGTAAGTTTCCGCCGCGGACGCTCGCCTCGCTCCCGGACGAAAAAAAGACGCCCGGCCGCAGGGCCGGGCGTCGGGGTCACCGAGGATCGTAGGTCAGATCTTGATCCGAGCCTCGAAGCTCATTTGGAACGGCGTCCCCGTGAACGGGAAGCTGCCGAACATCGGGTAGTACGGGAATTGGAGCCCCGGCTGGATCGAATCTCCGGGGTTGTACGCGTTTCCGATCGCGAAGAACGCTCCGCCGGGCTGCCCGGTGTAGCCGCAGGCGCCGCCGATCGCGAACGGGACCTTCGTGCCGCCGAAGCAGCTCGTGAAGATGTTCGCGAAGTTGCCGACGAGCTGGATGCGCTTGCTGATGTCATAGCTCAGCTGCAGGTGCATCGCAAACTGGGAAGGCTCGACGAAGTCGCCGATTCCATCGAAGCGATTTGTGAACTGATTCGGGATGATGAGACTCGTGTTGCAATTTGCGGCATTGTACGGCGCACCGCCGGCGGAACCGAAGTTGTACCGCGGGTCACCGACCGTCGTGCCGGGGAGCCCCGTGCCGCAGAGGTTTGGAGTGATCCCGCCGGTCGTCTCCGGCACGCCGTAGCGCGTCCCGGCGGAGAGCTGGAATGCGGGAGTGATCGCGAGCGGCCCGCGCTTGTACTGGGTGATCAGCGTCGCGACGTACGGCGAGTTGTATGCCGCGTACTGCACCGTCGGCGGCCCGGGGAAGGTCGAGTACGTCGCGTAGTTGCCGTTGGGATCCAGCAGGCCTTGGATCGGTGCGTTGAAGTACGGGTTCGCAATCGCCCCCGGCGCCGCGCAGCTCACTGCCGGCCCCGGAGTCGTTCCGCTCGCCGGAGCGTAGCACGCAGCGCCTCCTCCTGCCGCCGTGAACTTGTTGTACGTCGAGATCGCGAGATTGATCGGGTCGATGACGGTCGATCCGTTCGGCAAGCGATCGTACTTGATGTAGCTGTTCGTATACGTGAACGACAACCGGCCCGAGAAGCCGTTGCGCGAGAAGTCGCCCTTGTCGACTTCCAGCTCGACGCCTTCCGCCGTCTGATGCCCAACGTTCAGCCCCGAGACGAAGTTCGTCTTCTGGTCGAGGAAGAACTGTTGGATCTGGTCTTGCGTCTTGCGCAAGAACGGCGTCACCTTGACCGAGAGGTCACCGCGGAACGCGTGCTCGAACGAGGCGTCGTAGTTGTTCGAGACCTCCGGACGAACGGGATGTCCGGGCGTCGTCGGGAGACCGAACGACCCAAAGCGAACCAGACTGGCGATGTCGTTCGGCTGGAGAAAGTTGTACTGCTCGAAGGCGGTGTTCGGAGCCTGGGCGTAGCGGCCGTAGCTCGCACGCACGACCGTGCTCGGATTCAAGGTGTACGTGAATCCGATGCGCGGCTGCCACTCGGGATAGGTGAAGATCTGACTCGAGACGTTGAAGATCGGGGTCGCCGGGTTCACTGCGTTGAACGCATTGTAGAACAGCGTCCGCGCTCCCGAGTCCGTCGTATCGGCGCCAACGAATTGGAAATCGTCGAATCGCACGCCGATGTTGATGTTGAGACGATCGGTCGGCTGCCAGATGTCCGTGATCGAACCGGACCAGAACTTTGGCCGCACCGTGTTGAAGGTCGCCGACGGTCCGCCCGCAACGACAGCGTACTGACAGGGACCGCCGCCGCAGGTCGTTCCCGGCGCAGGCTGCGCGATCGTGCCGTTCAGCGCCTGACCGAGCGTGTAGTCGGCGAACGTCGTCCCGGGCGTCCCGGCGAAGCTGCACCCGACGACCGGCGCGCCGGTTATCGAATAGCACGTCCCGTTGTACGGATTGTTGCCGTTCACGAGATATCCGGACGGCGTGGTCAGCCCGAAACCGATTCCGGAGTTGTTGTACCGCAGCGAGCTTGCTGTGACAAACGAGCCTTGCACCGTGATCAGATTCTTCGCGTTGATCTGATCGGAGAACAGGGCGCTCGCCCCGATCGTATGACTGTTCAGTTCGTAATTCGAGGGGACGAACGCGATGTAGTTCGCGAAGGCCGATTGCGGCGCCGACTGGAGCCAATCCGAGTAATACGAGTAGCCGTACACGCGGAAGAACGCGTCGGTTCCAAAGTTCTTCTGGTACTGCACCTTCAGGATCGACTGATCGTTCACGAACTGGTCGCGATCGTCGAACGGGATCGCGCTCCCGAACGGACGCCCGGTCGGCGAGTTCGGGAAGAGGTACGTCGCGGTGCCGCCGCCCGTCGTTCCGACCGGCAGCACCGTGCCGTACGGGAGCGTCGTTTGGTATCCATCGACGTAGGAGGGCGTACCGACGCCGACCGCGTTGAGGTACGCGGCCCCGCCTTGATCGTTGGTCGAATTGTAGGCGATATTTCCGAGGTGATTGTTGTCGAAGAGCACCTGGACGTCGTCCTTGTTTCCGTCCTTGTGCGGAATCCCGAAGTGTACGTTCAGAACGGTGTCACGCGCCCTGATCTCGGCGGAACTGGTCGTCAAGGAGGTGACGTTGAAGTTGTACGGGCCGAGCACGAATGCCGGAGTTGCACCGCCGTTCGTGTACGACTGGCCCGTTGCCGGATTGAAGCACGACGGAACCGTCGCAGGGTTGAAGTTCGCCGCTGGGACATTGCTGCACAGGCCGAGCGGCCCGCCCCAGAAGCGGCTCAGGCTCGCGCCGTTGAACGGATCGGCGTAGCGAAACTGTTCGTTGTACCAGCCCGCGCCCAGATAGTACGAGAACGTTCGACTCGGATTGGCCGAGCCGGTCTCGAACGCGATCTTGTGGTACAACGTCGGCGAGCCTTCCGCGAGGGTGAGCTGGCGATAGGCCGGACGGGTCCCGGTTTTGATCACCTGATTGATGTAGCCGGAGAGACCGTTCGACTCCGCCCCCGCGGGCGGAGAACCGGTATAGACTTGCACTTCTTGCTGTCCGAGCGACGATACCGGCCCCGAGGGGTAGTTGTCGAACGAACGGTTGACGGGGATCCCGTCGAACTCGAAGCCGACCTGGTTGTAGTCGCCGCCGCGGATGCTCAGCGAACCGCCGGCCGACGAACCGGCACCGATGTAGCCGGATTGGTTCGGAGCGATGTAGACGCCCGGCACAGACGAGATCGCGGACCACGCGCTATTGAGCGTGCCGCCGCCGCCGAGCACGGAAGCCTTGTCTTGCACGAGCGCGCCGATCGAATAGACGTCGGCGGTCGTACCGGGTCGCACGAGCGCCGCGGCCGAGCGCGACGTCACCGCACCGATGGTCTGCAGCCGTGGGGCCTGCGGAAGGTTGACGGTGAGGCCCTGGTAGGCTTGCACGGTGACGCCGTTGACGGTGTACGCGTCGTAGTTTCCGGAAGCCGCGACCGAGACGGCGTACGTGTCCGGGCTGAGCGAAGTGAACGTGTAGCGTCCCGCGCTATCGGTGGTCGTCGTGGCGACTTGCGAAGGACTCGTCGCGGTGACTTTTGCGCCCGCGATCGGAGCTCGTGTCGAGGCGTCGATGACGGAACCGCTGAGCGATCCGGTCGTTCCTTGGCCCAGAACTCTCGTAGTTCCCTGGAGCACGAACGCGAGGATGAACAGCGACGCAAGGACGCCCCGAAGTTTGGGAAGTCGTGGGGTCATGGCACCTGGCCTTTCAGAGAGCCTGGCGACCAAAAAGCGTGCGCCTTCAGCCGCACAGAACTCGCCCTTCCTTCAGGTGAGCCGGCTCTCCCCGGAAATTCCCAGCAACGCGAAACATGACTAAATTCGCGGGTCTTTCGGACCAGCGTTGCGTGACGACCGGCACTGTTCAGCGCGTATTTCATCGGCAAAGGATGACGGATGCGTCGCGTCGTCCGATCGCGTCTGCTTCGAGCGACGCAATCTCTGTTCTTCGCACTCTTCGCCGGCGCAGGCGAAGCGCCGGCCTTCGCTGCTCAGCCGCCGTTGCGCGTCATCGTCTTCGACGTGACGTCCATGGTTTCTACGACGACCGAAGACAAAGTGAGTTCGGGGACGACGCAGCGTTCGTCGATGACGACGGATCGGGGCAAGCTCACCGTCGACGTCGTTGCCGCGACCGAGGACGGGCGCTTGATCGTCGATGCCGCATTCACCGGCTACACGCCCGATCGATCGGCAGTGCGCGTCGCCATCTCCAAGTCCGGCGATCTCTCCGCCGATCCGGCAACCCCGGTAAGCGCCGCGGCGGTCGGCGTTCTGCCGCTGCTTGCGCGCGGGCTGCTCGCGGATCGCGACGTCAGCCCGGGATCCACTTGGGACGTCGCCGCCGCGGCGCCGGCGCGCGGCACGATTACGTACCGCGTCCTTCATAGCGACGACGAACGCGCAACGTTTGCCGTCGCCGGCCAGGTTTCAATACGCCGCCCGGACGGATTCGACTCGCAGAGCAC
>JAQBPL010000240.1 GCA_028287545.1 Vulcanimicrobiota bacterium
GTTGCGGACGTTGGTCGGACCGCGCTCCGCGACGGCCGATTCGCGTTGAATCACGAGCTCACGCGGTGCAGGGTTCCCCTGCAATGAGACGCAGCACCAATTGGATCACGATGAGGACGACGAGAAACGAAAGATCCAAGCCTCCCAGCGGCGGGATGACGCGGCGCACCGGCGCGAGCACGGGCTCGACCGCCATCGCGAGATAGTCGCTCCATCGGCCGCGGATGCTCGGAATCCAGGAGACGACGGCGTACACGATCATGATGAGCATGTACGCGGTGAAAAGTTTGGAGAGAATCTCCCAGACGATGCAAGGCAGCATTGTGCTCTATACGCCCGGCTGATCGGGAAGTGTCGCGATGATCTTGGCGGGCACGCCGCTCAGGAACGGCTGCGGATCGATCGCCTGCCCTTGATACATCACCTGGTAGTGCAGGTGCGGGCCGGTCGACTCGCCGGTCGAACCGCTCAGCGCGATCGGCTGGCCTTTGGTGACGTGCGCTCCGACCGCCACGGTCGCCCGCGAGAGGTGGGCGTACCAGGTGTGGTAGCCGTTGCCGTGATCGATGTCGACTTTGATCCCGAAGCCGCCCTCCCACCCGGCGGAGACCACCGTGCCGGCCGCCGTCGCGTGCACCGGCGTCCCGTAGTCGGCCTCTAGGTCGAGGCCCTTGTGGAATTCCGGCCACGGATTCGTGCGCCAGCCGAACGCGGCGGCGATGCCGCCCCCGACCGGATTCATCGAGGGGATCGCCGCAATGAGACGTTCGCGCGCGATCGAGGCCATGCGGCGCAGGTTGAGCACGCGCATCGCGAGCCGCTGCAAGCGCTGGGTATCCTCACGCGTCGTTTGCGACGCGAGCGCGAGCGTCCGCAGGCGCGTCTGCACCGCGCCGAAATCCGCCGCGTGCCCGACCGTGCCGCTCGGCGCGAACGCGTGCTGCTTGCTGGCGCCGCGGTCCGCCCCGATCAAGTGCTTGATCTCGGCGTTTTCCCGCTGCACCGCGCGCAGCTGGTTGGCGAGCGCATCCGCCTGCTTGTCGATCGTCTGCAGTTTGGACTGCTGCTCCGTGGTGAGCGACTGCAGGGCCCGCACGTCCGATTCCGCGACGCGCAATTGGTACGTGTGGAAGCCGGCGGCTCCGACCAGCACGACCAGCAGCGCGAGCGCGATCACCGCCACGTGACGGCGGGTGAACCTCAGGCGGTAGACCGAGTAGCCGCCCGGCGGGATGATCTTCACCATGAAGGTGCCCTTGGGAGGGTTCACGTCGCCACCGCGCGCGCCTTGGCGATCGCCGCGAGCTCTTCTTCGGAGGGGTCCTGGGCCGGTTTGAACGCCGCGACGGCCTTGCCGTACGTCCGCGTGTCCTCACGCGAGTAGATGCTGGTGAGCACGACCCCGTCGCCGTCGCGGTTGAGCAGGGCGAGCGCATACGACAGATCCGAGCCGACGTCGCTGAACGCGTTGAAGCGCACGAAGCCGACCCGCGGCACCTCGACGCGCGCGGTTCGCTCCAGCGCGTCGACCCGCAGCGCGTCCGCCTCGCGCGCGGAGGCGAGCGCCGCCGCGTCGCGTTCGAGCGTGACGATGCGATCGGTGGCCCGCGCCGCGCCGCCGCCGAGGAGGCTGTCGTGCTGATCGAGGATCGCTCGAAGCTTGGCGAAGCGCGGCGCCACGACCAGCAGGTGATACCCGGCGGTCACGACGAGGGCGCCGCCCAACCCGGCGAGCACGATCGTAATGAGTGTCTGCATGCAAAAAGAAAGGCCAGGACGAGGGCCAGGTGGTTCGCGGCACACGGGAAGGTCCGCTTACCGTTGCTCCCTTCCGGGCCTGGCGGGGTTCACGGATTACCGTTGCGCGAGGCCCAACCCTCGTCGAGGCTTCGCCTATTCTAGAGGGATTTCGCCGAGGTGTCCATGCCGAAGGCGGCGTTCACCGTCCGGATGCCTGACCCCGTTCGCTTGACCAGCCGAGCCGCGAGGAGTCACGGCGTGCGGCTGAAATTCGCCGGCACCTCGAAGACGCCGGCGTCCGCCGGCCCCAGCGTCTTGAGGTTGCCGCGCTCGGTGAGAAAGCCGACTCCGCCGGCCGCCGGACTGCCGGCCGGCTGCGGCGCCGGGCTCGCTCCGCCGGAGAAACTGACCAGCGCGTAGAGCGCCAATTTGGTCGTAGGCGGCGTCGGTCCGCTGCGATGGAACGTGAACGTCGGCCGGCATCCGCCGGTCGGGGTGGTGACGACTTCACCGGCGGTGCGCGGCAACGCCGGTCGGCGCAGCGGACACGAGGTCACCGTCGGCTGCGTCATGTTGGAGAAGTATTCGACCGTGCGGATCGAGGCGCTCGCGTCGCGGCAGCTCCCCGTCGACTGCGTGGTGGTGAACGTCGTCGTCGCGTTGTAGCCGGTGGTCGCCTGATTCTCGATGCGCAGCGGACCGAGCGTGGTGGTGGCCTCGGTTAGGTCGGCGACCATCGTCCCCGGCTGGCCGGGATCGGCGGCGGGCCGCCCGCGACGCGCAGGCGCCGGGGCTGCCGGAGCGGCGGTCGGCTCCGTATCGGGCGTATAGACGGAATAGGTCGCACGCGCGAGGTCGAGCCGGATCACCTGGCCGATGTCGCACTTCCGGATGGTGGCCGTCTGCGCGCCGACGTCGTCGACGCGTTCCCAGCCGTTCCAATACGCGTAGCGCAAAAGGTGCGGCTGGAGAAAGCCGCGCGCGGCGGCGCCGAGGGCGCCGAACTGCGCGCCGATCGATTGCTCGAGCGCGTTCTCCATCGTGGTGGCGACCACTTCGCCCGCGACGGCCCCCGCCACGGAACCGGCACCGCCGCCGCTCAGCACCGCTCCGGCGACGTTCACCAAACCGCCGATGCCGCGCTTGCGCGCCGGCGCGGACGCCGTAGGAGCGGGCGCATTGATCGCGGCCACGTCGGCTTGGAAGCTGCCGGGCGGCGGCGGGGTCGCGCTGACGACGACGCGCACGATCTCGTCGTAGGCGAGACCCGGCGGCGGCGCGGCGGAGGGGACCGCCGGGGCGATCAACGCAGCAAAGGCGAGCGCTGCACTCGCACGGAGGAGCGAACGGAGCATGCGATGCGGCTTACGGAGGGTGCGGCGCCGGCCCTGCCGCGAACGCGACGGAACGGGCGGGCCGCTCGCGAACGTATCACGAGGTGATGAACTCCGTATTCTCGCGGAGCGCGGCTGCCGCACTGGCCGCCGTGCTCTTGGCGGCGCTGCCGCTCGGTTCGGCCGCCGTCCCCGCCGCCGCCATTCTGCCCGTCGACTGGTCGCTGACGCCGCCCCATATCGCCCAGTCGTGCGCCGCGGGGATCGCCGCCGTGCGACGCGGTTCGCTCGCGGTCGCGAAGGTCGCGGCGGGCAAACGCACCTTCGATTCGGTCGTGCTGCCGCTCGAAACCGCGGCGGCCGCCTTCAACGACGATCTCGCCGCACAAGGTTTTCTCTACAACGTCTCGCCCGATGCGAAGGTGCGGGCGGCGTCGCTGAAGTGCTCGACCGACGCGGGCAACGTGCTCACCGAGATCTCCGCGCGGCCCGACATCTACCGCGCGGTCGCCGACGCCAAGGCGAGCGGTACGGCGCGCAGCGCGGCGCAGGTGAAGCTCACCGACCTGTGGCTGACGGCGCTGCAGCGCAGCGGCGCGGGGCTGCCGAACGCGCAGCGCGCCGAGTTCGTCGCACTCTCTCAGAAACTCACCGACCTGCAGAACCGCTTCGGCGCGAACCTCGGCGACGACGCGACGACGATCGCGATCACGGCCGCGCAGGCGCAGTCGCTGCCGGCGAGTTTCGTCGCGGGCGCGCTCAAGCCGATCGCCGCCGGCGGTTTCACCGTCCCGGTCAACGAGTCGACGATCGGGCCGTTCATGCAGAACGAGGCGGACGGGGGCGCACGCAAAGCCTACTACATCGCGTACAACAACCGCGGGGGCGACGCGAACGTGAAACTCCTCACCGACGCGCTCGCCGACCGCGATCGCCTCGCGCACTTGCTGGGATACCCGAACTGGGCGGCGTTCGTCCTCGCCGACCGCATGGCGGCCTCGCCGCAGCGGGTCGAAGGGTTCCTGACGCAGATCGACACCGCGATCATCGGCAAGGCGCGGCAAGAACGTGACGAGGACGCCGCGCTCAAAGGCGCGCCGCTCGATCAGTGGGACCAGACCTACTACGAAAATCTGCTGCGCAAGACCAAGTACGCGGTCGATCAAAATGAAGTCAAGCAGTACTTCCCCGTCCAGCACGTCGTCGATGCCGTGCTCGGCATCTATCAAGAACTGCTCGGCGTGAAGTTCACCCGCGTCGACGCGCCGGTCTGGCAGGCGCAAGTGCAGGCCTACGACGTGCGCGACGCCGCGACGGCGCGGCCGCTAGGACGGTTCTTCTTGGACCTCTATCCGCGTCCGGGCAAGTACGATCACTTCGCGAACTTCGGCGTCATCCCGCGGCGCGTGCTGCCCGACGGAACGGTGCGCCTCGCGGAGACCGCGATCGTCGGAAACTGGCCGCAGCCCGCGCCCGGTCAGCCCGCGCTGCTCACGCACGGCGACGTCGAGACGTTCTTTCACGAGTTCGGGCACTGCATGGCCGCGGTTCTCGCCGATCAGCCGTACGAGACGCTGAACAACGGATTCCGCCAAGATTTCGTCGAGGCACCCTCGCAGATGCTCGAGAACTGGGCCTGGGATCCCGCGATCCTCAAGCGAGTCTCGAGCAACGTCTCGACCGGCGCTCCGCTGCCGGACGATCTGATCGCGAAGATGATCGCCGCACGCTACGTCCACTACGCGCTGCAGACGACCGGGCAGATTCTCTACGCGAGCGTCGACATGCGCTATCACACCGCCAAACCGCCGATCGACACGACCGCGGTCTGGAAGGCGACGGTGGCGGCGACGACGCCGAACCAGTTCGTCGACGGTACGCATCCGCAATCGGAGTTCGGCCACTTGATGTCGGGCTACGACGCCGGCTACTACGGCTATCTGTGGTCGAAGGTCTACGCGCAGGATCTCTTCTCGCGCTTCGCGTCGCAAGGGCTGACGAGCCCGAAGGCGGGGCTGGCATACCGCAACGACATCCTCGCGCCGGCGCGGCTCCAGGAACC
>JAQBPL010000259.1 GCA_028287545.1 Vulcanimicrobiota bacterium
CCGTGCGGCCGTCCAGGCGCAGCCGGCCGCCCTCGACCAGCTTCGCAATTTCGAGACTGACCGTTTCGCGCGTACTGCCCACCAGCGATGCAACGTCGGCGTGGGTCAATCGGACGTCGATGCGCAAGCCGCCTTTGACCGGTACCCCGTGTTCCGCCGCGAGCTTGCGATAGAGATGCTCGATCCGGTCGCCGACCCGTGCGTATGCCAGGTCTTCCATCGTCGATTGCGCGTCGTCCAGACGCTCGCTGAGCACCTTGGCGACGTTGAGCGCGAGCGCCGGGTCGCGCGAGAGCAGGGCGAACAGATCGTCGGCCCGCGACGTGCACAGCAGCGCGTCGTCAACGACGACGGCGTGCGTGGTGCGCGCGCGGCGATCGAACAGGCTCTCCTCGCCGAAGAGGTCGCCAGCCCCGAGAATCGCGACGGTGACGTCTTTGCCGTCCGGCGTCTCGCGCACGATGCGCACGGTGCCGCGCTTCACGAAATAGATGATCCGGTCGGAGTCGCCGGCATCGAAGACCAACGTCCCGCGCGGCATCTCGCACATCGTGAAGAGGTGCTGATGCTGGATGATGCCCTCTTCCGTGGCCTCACGGAAGAGGCGATTCTGCCGAAGGTACCAGACCTTGTTGACGTCTTCGTCCACCGGACGCTCTTTCCGAAGCGCGGCGAAGGTTGTGATCGCCGCACCGAGTCCGCTCATGCCGGGATGCTAGCACGGCGGCCGCATCCCGGCTGTAAGGTGTCTTACCGGATCACTTCCCTGCCGGGGCTTCGATGACCCGGACGAATCCGGCCGGGCGAATCCATTTCGCGAACGCGGCCTGGACCCGTTGCGCCGTCGCCGCCAACTGGGCGCGGGCCGAGATCCGGTCCTGGTCGAGCGGCCGGCCCGTCGTCGCGTAGGCGAGCAGCTGTCCCGACAAGCCGTCATACGATTCTTGCCGCACCGGGAGCTCACCGATGACCAGCGCCTTGGCGCGGATCAGCCGGTCGCCGGGCAGCGGCTTTCGCTGCAGCGAGGTGAGATCGTCGGTGACGAGCCGCGCCGCGCGCATGACGTTCTGCGGATCGGCACCGTAGCTCACTGTGAACGTGCTGCGGTTGCGGCCGCCGTTCACCGCCGAGCTTACCGTATAGACGTACCCGTGTATTTCGCGCAGGTCGTGGAACAGCAGGGAAGCGTAGAACCCGCCGGTGAGCGCCGTGTTCGCGAGCTGCAGCAGCGGATAATCCGGGTCCGCGTACCCGATCGGGAGCGTCTCGGCGAGCGTTACTTGCGACTGCACGCGGCCGGTCGCCGGAATGATCGCTTGGCCGGGTTTGTTCGGCGGAACCGGCGGCGGGAAGACGTTGGGTGTCGGACCCTCCGCCTTCCAGTCGCCGAAATACTTCTCCACCGTCGCGCGCGCCGCATCGGTCGTGACGTCGCCGACGACGACGATCGTGGTGAGGTCCGGGCGGTACGTTTGGGTGTAGAACGATTTGACGTCGTCGTAGGTCACGTTCGATGCGGTGGCCGGCGTCGCGGTGCGCCGCGCCGGATCGCCGGCCGGATACAGCGCCGCGGCGAGCGCCCGAGAAGCCTTGTAGCCTGGGCTCTTCACGGTGCCGGTGAGGGAGCCGACCGTCTGCGACTTCACGATGTTGAACGCGTCCTGCGGGAAGGCGGGATGGAGCTCATCGTCCGCAAGCAGTTGCGTGCCGCGATCGAAGTGCTGGGTGAGCACGTCGACGCCGAAGGTCGGCCCGGCGCTGACGTTCGCCGCGATCTTGTCGAGCTCGGTCTGATACGCGATGCGATCGTACGTCGTCGTTCCGTACGAGAAGAGCCCGCCGACGATGTCTTCGATCCCGTCTTTCCCAGGCGGATCCTGGACGCCCGGATTGTTGAGGATTTGCCCGCGCACGACGATCGTGTGCGAGATCGTCGACGGCACCACCACGAGCTTGAGCCCGTTGGGCAGCACTTGTTGAGACGGATGGATCGTTGCTTCGGGAACCTTCAACTCCGCGAGGACGCGGCGGGCGAACGCCGGCAGCGCGGTGTGCTCGGTCGGGATGACGGTGTTGTCCTCGCCGGCCCTGGCGCCGAACGCCGAACCGGCGGCTTCCTTCGGTGTCGAGATCGCCACCGTCGCGGTGGTGTTGTCGTAATAGGTGCGCAGCACGCGGTTGACGTCGTCGACGGTCACCTTTTCCAGGCCGGCAAGATCCTCGTCGGGAGTCCGGTGCTCGACGGCGAGCGTCTGGCTCCACGTCGACGCAAGGTTGGATATCGAGTTGCGCGCGAACTGGGCCTGCGCGACCTCACGCTGCTTGGCAACCTCGACGAGATCGGGCGGCAGACCGCTCTTCTTGTACGCGTCCAGCACGTTCTTCACGTCGCTGACGGCGGTCTCACCCGTCGTCGTCACCGGCACGGCGGCGCCGACGAGCGTGAGCCCGGCTTTTGGATAGGTCTGCGACTGCGCGAACGTCTGGAGCGCCTTGCCGGTCGCCTGCAGTTCGTACAGTGCGCCGCGCTGACTGTTGAGCACGTCGTTGAGAATCTGCGACGCGAAGTAGTCGGGATCGTCGTAACCCGGGACACGATATCCGATGAAGGCGAGCGTCACCGGGTCGGAACTGTTGTCGTGCAGCGTCAGCGGCGTGAGCTTCCCGAGGTGCACCGGCTTGCGCGCGGGCAGCGGCGCCGCGGGGATGTCGCCGAAGAGCGCGCGCACTTTGGCAATCGTCGCCTGCGGGTCGACGTTGCCCGCGATCACGTAGATCGCGTTGTTCGGATGATACCACTTCGCGTAGAACGCCTTGAGCGCCGGAGCCTGGATCTGATGGAAGCTCTGCACCGTTCCGAGGCCGAAATCGGCATACGGCGTACCGGCAAACACGTGCTCGATCGTCTTCGCGAACAGGCGGAAGCTGGAACTCGAGTAGTCCGAGGTGACCTCCTGGATGATCGCGCCGCGCTCCTGATCCCAGAGCTTCTGCGAGTCGAGCACGCCCGTTGCGCGCGAACGTTCGAGGTTGAGCGCGATGTCGAGATACTGCGAGGGCATCTCGAAGAAGTATTGCGTGATCTCGTTCTGCGTGTCGGCGTTGAACGTGCCGCCCGTGATCGCCGTGACGTCGGCGAACTGCGAGGCACTCAGGGCCTTGCTCCCGCGAAAGAGCATGTGCTCCTGCGCGTGCGCGAGCCCAGTGATCGGCTCGTCATCCGACCCGGCAAGGTAGTTCATCCACGTCGAGACGACCGGCGCGAGCGTGTCGCGCAGCACGACGACCTGCATACCGTTCGGCAACGTGGCGCGGGTAACGTCGGTGATGCCGACGGGGGGCTGCGCCTTGGCCGGCGCGAGCGGGGAGGTCAGGAGCGCCGCGGCCAGCACCGCCGAGAGGAGAGAACGAAGACCCATGATCCCCTCCGCATTCTTCCGAATCGCCGGTTCGCCCCGCCCCTCACGGGGAGGCGGCGACGCGCCGTGGAACGCGCTCGCTTCGTGTCCGAACCCGTCCTGCGCGTCGCGCGCGAGGGGGGCCGTGCCCGCGTCACGCTGGCCCGCCCCGCCGTCCGCAACGCCTTCAACGCCGAGCTGATCGCGCGCCTTCGGGACGCCTTCGCCGCGCTTGCCGCCGACTCGGGCGTGCGGCTCGTCGTGCTTGACGGCGAGGGCTCGATCTTCTGCGGCGGAGCCGACGTCAATTGGATGCGCGGCGCGCTCGAACTCGGCGAAGCCGAGAACGTCCGCGATGCCGAGGCGCTCTCGGACATGCTCCGCACGATCGACCGCTGCCCGAAGCCCGTGATCGCGCGCGTGCACGGTGCAGCGCTGGGCGCCGGTGCCGGATTGTGCGCGGTCTGCGACGCGGTCGTCGCCGCCGACGACACCATTTTCGGTTTCACCGAGACGAAGCTCGGCATCGTTCCGGCGGTGATCTCGCCGTTCACGATCGCGAAGATCGGCGTCTCGCACGCGCGCCGGCTGTTCTTGACGGGTGAACGTTTCGACGCTGAGCGCGCGCGAGCGATCGGTCTCGTGCACGAGCTCGTCCCGGCAGCGCTGCTCGACGAGGCCGTCGAGACGATCGCGCGAGAATGCGAAACCGCCGGACCGTCGGCGGTCGCGGCGATCAAGAACCTGATCCCCGCGGTGCAGGCCGCCTCGTACGACGAGTCCCGCGAGCTGACCGCGCGGGCGATCGCGAAGGCGCGCGTGAGCGACGAGGGGCAAGAAGGATTGCGCGCGTTTCTCGAACGACGACCCGCGTCGTGGATCGCCGAATGATTCGCCGGCTTCTCATCGCCAATCGCGGCGAGATCGCGATCCGCGTCGCGCGCGGCGCGCGGGAGCTCGGCATCTCGCCGGTCGGCGTCTACTCGGACGCGGACGAGCACGCGCTCTTTCGCAGCGCGATGGACGCGTCGCTGCGGATCGGCCCCGGTCCCGCCGCCGAATCGTACCTCGACGGCGAGCGGATCGTCGCGGCGGCGAAGACGCTCGGCGCCGACGCGATCCATCCCGGCTACGGCTTCTTGAGCGAACGCGCGCCGTTCGCCCGGCTCGTCGTCGAGAGCGGCCTGGTGTTCGTGGGGCCGACTCCCGACGCGATCGCGGCGATGGGCTCGAAGATCGACGCGAAACGACGGGTTCGCGAATTCGGCGTCCCGGTCGTCCCCGGCTACGACGGCGACGATCAAAGCGACGCGCGGCTGCGCGACGAGGCGGCGCAGATCGGGACGCCGCTGCTGATCAAAGCCAGCGCCGGCGGCGGCGGGCGCGGGATGCGCGTCGTCGACGACCTCGCGCAGTTCGACGAGGCGCTGGCGAGCGCGCGCCGCGAAGCGAAGGCCGCCTTCGGCGACGACACGATGCTGCTCGAACGCTACTTGCGCCGGCCGCGTCACGTCGAGTTCCAGATCCTCGCCGACGCGCACGGTGCGTGCGTCCACCTCGGCGAACGCGAGTGTTCGATCCAGCGCCGGCACCAGAAAGTGCTCGAGGAAGCGCCCAGCGTCGCGCTCGATCCGGCGTTGCGCGCGAGGATGGGCAAGGCGGCCGTCGACGCCGCGCGCAGCGTGGGCTACACGAACGCGGGCACGGCGGAGTTCATGCTCGACCAAGACGGCGCGTTCTTCTTCCTCGAGATGAACGCGCGGCTGCAGGTGGAGCACCCGGTGACCGAGCTGGTGTACGGCGTCGATCTGGTGCACGAACAGCTGCGCATCGCGAACGGCGAGCCGCTGCGCTTCACGCAAGAGATGATGGTGCCGCGCGGCTGGGCGATCGAAGCGCGGCTCAACGCGGAGGATCCCGCGCACGAGTTCCTGCCGCAATCGGGGACCATCGCCTCGTTCGACGTTCCGCCCGCACCGGGCGTGCGGCTCGATGCCGGCTTCCGCGCCGGCGACGAGGTGCCGGTGTTCTACGATTCGCTGCTGGCGAAGATCATCGTGTGGGGCGCGGATCGTCCCGCCGCGATCGCGCGCATGGAAGAAACGCTGCGCGAGACGACGGTCTCCGGAATCGCCACCAACCTGCCGCTGCTGCGCGCGATCGTCGCCGACGACGCCTATCGCACCGGCGACACCACGACGAGTTTTCTCGACGAGCGCATGCCGCGCTTCGCGCTCGGCGAGCGGCGCGCCGACGACGCGACGAAGCGCCGGGTCGCAGCGGCGCTCCTCGCGCACGACGACGCGTGGCGGCCGGCGCGCGTCGGCGTCCCGCTCGCCTTCGCCCTCGACGGCGAGATCGTGCACACCGTCGCCACGTACACCCGTGCGTCGGCCGCAGGGCCGGCCCAC